>JAAYZO010000467.1 GCA_012514865.1 Lentisphaerota bacterium
AACTGGCCACCCTGAAGGGGTGCCAGATCGTAGCCGGGGGTCGCGCGAGAGCACGACCCCCGGAAACACGAACCCACGAACCACGCACCCTGAAGGGGTGCCAGAACCGGACTTTCAAACAGCCCTGGCCGGGCGCCGGCATCGGCTGGAAAGCCGGTGGGCGCGGGCTATCTTACGGCTCCGGCCGGGTATGACCGCGGTCGCGTTCGCGGCGTCGAGACCCGAACGCATGCGCGCGGCCTGCGGGTCGCAGGCGCGTGTCCGTCGAACCCGCCATGATGACGATCCTCGAAGGAGTGCGGTGCCATGAAGGTCGTGTTGGCTTACTCGGGCGGTCTGGATACGTCGGTTATCCTCAAGTGGCTGCAGGACCAGTACCACGCCGAGGTCATCACCTTCTGCGCCGATCTCGGCCAGGAGGAGGAGCTCTCCGGCCTGCATGAGAAGGCCTACAAGACCGGCGCCGTCAAGTCATACATCGAGGACCTCACCGAGGAGTTCGCCCGCGACTTCATCTTCCCGATGTTCCAGGCCGGCGCCATCTATGAGAATGTCTACCTGCTCGGGACCTCGATCGCACGGCCGCTGATCGCCAAGCGCCTCGTCGAAATCGCCGCCGCCGAGGGCGCCGACGCCATCTGCCATGGCGCGACCGGCAAGGGCAATGACCAGGTGCGCTTCGAACTCAGCGCCTATGCCCTCAAGCCCGATATCCAGGTCATCGCACCCTGGCGCCTCAAGGAGTGGACCTTCCGCTCGCGCTCCGACCTGATTGCCTACTGCGAGCAGCGCGGCATTCCCTGCAAGACGACCGCGAAGAAGCCGTACAGTATGGACCGCAACCTCCTGCACATCAGCTTCGAGGGCGGCATCCTCGAGGACCCGTGGCAGGAGCCGCCGGTCGAGACGCACGTCCTGACCACGCCGGTCGAGCAGGCGCCCGACAAGGCGGAGTACGTCGTCGTCGCCTTCGAGAAGGGCAACCCGGTGGCGGTCAACGGCGAGAGCCTCAGCCCGGCCAATCTCATGCGCCGCCTCAACAAGCTCGGCGGCAAGCATGGCGTCGGCCGCGTCGATGTGGTCGAGACGCGCTTCACGGGGATGAAGGACCGCGGCATCTACGAGACCCCCGGCGGCACCATCCTCTACCATGCGCACCGCGCCCTGGAAGGTATCTGCATGGACCGCGAGGCGATGCACCTGCGCGATCAGCTCATCCCGCAGTACTCGACGATGGTCTACAACGGCTTCTGGTTCGCCCCCGAGCGCGAGCTGCTCCAGGCCGCCATCACCGAGAGCCAGAAGAACGTCACCGGCGAGGTTCGCTGCAAGCTCTACAAGGGCAACTGCATCATCGTCGGCCGGCGCTCGCCCTACACCCTGTACAATCCCGATGTCGTGACCTTTGAGCAGGACTCGGTCTACAACCAGGGCGACGCCACCGGCTTCATCAAGCTCAACGCGCTGCGCCTGCGTCTGCGGGCCCTGGCGGCCAAGCCGCAGGCCTGACCGGGCGAGCCGCGGGCGGTGCGCCGCCATCCCCGGCCTGGCCACGCCCGGCCGGCCGCTGCGGCCCGCCTGGCGCCGTGCCGGTGCGCCGTGGCGGGGCCGGGCCGAGGCGGTGAGCCCGGCCAGGCCCCGGGTTGGGTCGCGTGCCGACGGTATACGTCCGAGAACTGCCGATAACCGAGCGCTGTGGCGCCGGGCCCGCTGTGGGCGCGGTGCGATGGCGCAGAACCGAGCGCTATGCACGTCCAGATCCTGAAGAGCAAGCTCCATCGCGCCACCCTGACCGAGTGCGTCCTCGAGTACGAGGGCAGCCTGGCCATCGACCTCGACCTCCTCGATGCGGTCGGCATGCTGCCGTACGAGAAGATCCTCGTGGTGAACCAGACCAACGGCCAGCGCCTGGAGACCTACGCCATACCCGGGCCGCGCGGCAGCCGGCAGTTCTGCCTCAACGGCGCCGCCGCCCGCTGTGGCTACCCGGGCGACATGCTGACGGTGATGAGCTTCGCCGCCATGACCCCCGCGGAGGCCGCCGCCTTTACCCCGCAGGTCGCCGTCCTCGACGAACAGAACCACATCGTCACCCGGAAGCCCTGAACAGCCCGGCAGCGCTGAGCCCCGGCGCGACGGCACGAGCGGATCGGGGATCGCGTCAGCGCTCACCGGGTCACCCTCGCATGAGCGATGGCGGTGTGACGCACGCGGCCTTGTCGCAGACTTTCAGCCTGCCATGCGTCATGTCCGATGTCCCAGGGCGTTGCCCTGGGCTGACGAATGATGCCCTTTCAGGGCGCCAGATCGGCGCGACGCAGGCAGACGTTGCATGCGATGTTTCGGTCTGGCCTATCCGGCGCACCCCAGTCGCCGGGGATCTGGCTGGAGGGGTCACAGATCGTAGCCGGGGGTCGGGCTGCGCGCGACCCCCGGCTACGATCTGGCACCCCTCCAGCGCCCGCGGGGCGCTTGCCGGCCCCGATCATGTCTCCATGGAAATCGCGGTCGATTTTCACAGGAGGGTGACCGAGTGAGCGCCGCCGCGATCGTCGATCAGCCCTGCGCGCGGCGCGGTCGGCTTGCACTCCGCGCTGACGCGGCTACAGTATAGGCACAATCAAGGCAGATGGACGGAGGGCCGCACACCACGCGGCCAGCCGAAAATGGGCCGGTTGACAGGACGCTCTGGGCGTCATGTCGAACCGGCCCTTTCTTTTTGCCCGCGAGGTCTGCGGTTCGGTGTCTGACGGCGCCGCCGGGTGGCGGTCGGGCCATGGCTGGAGCGGCCATGGCCAGGATGGTCATGGCCGGCCCACTGAAGGGGGAAGCCTGTGACGAAAAAATACCGCGTACTGGCTGCCTCCGTCCTGCTCCATGCCTGCCTGGGTGGCGTCTATGCCTGGAGCACCTTCGTCCCAGAGCTGCACGACACCTGGGGGCTGAGCATGACGCGCACGCAGGTGCTCTTCGGGGGCCTGATTGCCACGCTCACGCTCGTGATGGTCCCGGCGGGTCGTCTGGTGTCGCGCCTGGGCCCGCGGCCGGTGGCGGCCCTCGGCGGCCTGCTCTTCGCGGCCGGCTACCTCCTGGCGGCGGCATCCGGGGGTCGGTTTGGCCTGCTGTTTGCCGGCATCAGCCTTCTCGCCGGCGCCGGCACCGGCTGCTGCTACGTCTGCCCGCTGGTCGCCGGCGTGGCGTGGTTCCCGGAGAGGAAGGGCCTGATCACCGGCCTCGCGGTGGCCGGCTTTGGCGGCGGTGCTGTGGTTCTGACGCTGCTCGGCGAGTGGCTCCTCCGCGTCCGTGAGGTCGACGTGCTGCGCGTCTTCGGCATCATCGGCTGGCTCTATGGCGGCGTCATCATCGCCGCGGCGCTGCTCCTGACGCTCCCGGATGGCCCGCCGCCGGTCAGTCCTCGCGCGGCCATACCGCGTCCGGGCGGGCTCGGCAGGGACCGCTTCTTCCATGGCCTCTTCCTCGGGATGTTCGCCGGGACCTTCGCCGGGCTGCTGGTGATCGGCAACCTCAAGCCGCTGGCCCTGCTGGCGGGCCTGAGCGAGGCCGTCGCCGTCGAAGCGATCGCGGCCTTCTCGTTCGGCAATGCGGCGGGGCGCGTCGTCTGGGGCTGGCTGGCCGACCGCCTGGGTGGGCGTACGCCCTGGCTGTCGTTGGCGATCCTGGCCGCGGCGACGCTGGCGCTCCTGGCGGCCCGCCCGCATGCCGTCGCCTTCCTCGCGGCGGCGACCGTCGCGGGAGCCGGGTTCGGTGCCTGCTTCGTCGTCTACGCCACCCTGATCGCGGGGCACTACGGCGCTGCCCGCCTTGCCGAGATCTACCCGCTGGTCTTCCTCGCCTACGGCCTCTCGGGGGCGCTCGGCCCGGCTACGGGCGGGCTGCTCTTCGAACTCACGGGCGGCTACGGACTCGCTCTGGGCCTCTGCGTCCTGCTCCTGGCCGCCGCCGCACTGGCGCTGCGCCGACTCCAGTCCGTGGCGGACTCCTCGGGGGCTTCGCGGCGTCACGTCGCGTCGTGCCGCGCCCCGTCGTCAGCGCCGCCGCGCGCGCCGCCCGCGGCCGGCCTGGCAGGCTCAGCACGACGCGGCCTGCCGCACGTGACGCTGCCCTGGTTGACGCTGTCCGCGGCCCGATGCGCCGCCGCTGCCAGGATGGCGGGCGCCGCGCCTGCCCGCATGGCGGCCGATGCCGTTGCTCATTCCCGACGTGATCCCGTGACCCTGACCCCAACCCGAAGGAGCCCCAGACCATGCAGGTGACCGACCTCAAGAACCCCGCCCTCAGGACATGGATCCAGGAATGGGCCGAACTCTGCACGCCCGACCACGTCGTGATCTGCGATGGGTCGAAGCAGGAGTACGACCACTGCTGTAACCTCCTCGTCAAGGCCGGGACCTTCATCAAACTCGACGCCCCGGCCAACTCCTACCACTGCCGCTCGGACCTCAGTGACGTCGCCCGCGTCGAAGACCGCACCTTCATCTGCTCGACGCGGAAGGAAGACGCCGGACCCAGCAACCACTGGCACGACCCCGCCGACATGCGCCAGGTGCTGAAGGGGCTCTTCAAGGGCTGCATGAAGGGCCGCACTATGTTCGTCATTCCCTTCAGCATGGGCCCGGTCGAGTCGCCCATCGCCAAGTTCGGCATGGAGATCACCGACAGCCCTTACGTCGTGGTCAACATGCATATCATGACCCGCGTCTGCAGCAAAGTCACCGCCAAGGTCGAGGCGGGTGCCGAGTTCGTCCGCTGTGTCCACTCGGTGGGGGCGCCGCTGGCGGAGACTCAGGCGGACGTGCCGTGGCCGTGCGCGCCGATCGAGAAGAAGTACATCACGCACTTCCCCGAGACGCGCGAGATCATCTCGTTCGGCTCCGGCTATGGCGGCAATGCCCTCCTGGGCAAGAAGTGCTTCGCCCTGCGCATCGCCTCGGTCCAGGCGCGCGACGAGGGCTGGCTCGCCGAGCACATGCTCATCCTGAAGCTGACCAGCCCCGCGGGCGTCGTCAAGTACGTCGCCGCCGCCTTTCCGAGCGCCTGCGGCAAGACCAACCTGGCGATGATGGAGCCGACCCTCGCCGGCTGGAAGGTCGAGACCATCGGCGATGACATCGCCTGGATGAAACTCGGTGCCGACGGCCGACTCTACGCCATCAACCCCGAGGCCGGCTTCTTCGGCGTCGCCCCCGGCACCTCGATGAAGTCCAATCCCAACGCCATGCGGACCCTCGACCAGGGCAACGCCGTCTTCACCAACACTGGCATCACCATGGATGGCGGCGTCTGGTGGGAGGACCACGACGCCGCACCGGCGCCGATGGTGGACTGGCAGCGCCGGCCGTGGTCGCCGGGCTGCGGCCGCAAGGCGGCGCATCCGAACGCGCGCTTCACGGTCCCCGCCGCACAGTGCCCGGTGATTGCCTCGGAGTGGGAGGACCCGGCCGGCGTGCCGATCGACGCGATCCTCTTCGGCGGCCGTCGCGCCAGCGTCGTGCCGCTCGCCAATGAGGCGCTCAGTTGGGAACACGGCGTCTTCCTCGGCGCTACCATGGCCTCGGAGATGACCGCGGCCGCCATCGGCGGCGCCGGACAGCTCCGCTTCGACCCCTTTGCTATGGTGCCGTTCTGCGGCTACCACATGGGCGACTACTTCGCCCATTGGCTCAAACTCGGCGCCCAGGCGCCCGACCGCAGCCGCCTGCCGCGCATCTTCTACGTGAACTGGTTCCGCAAGAGCCCCGCCGGCAAGTGGCTCTGGCCTGGCTTCGGCGAGAACAGCCGCGTGCTCAAGTGGATCTTCGACCGCTGCAACGGCCAGGGCAAGGCCGTGTCGACCGCCATCGGCAACCTCCCGAGCGCCGACGCCCTCGACCTCACCGGCCTGCGCATGACCGACGAGGATACGCAAGCCCTCCTCGCGGTCGACCGCGCCGGCTGGCTCGAGGTCCTGCCGCAGATCGAGGCGCACTTCGCGCGCTTCGGCAACCGCCTCCCGGAGGCCCTCGCCAAGCAGCTCGCCGACCTCAAGGCACGCCTCGAGGCCTGAGATAACCCATCCACCCCACCCGGCTGGGCCGGGGGATCCACGGCGTTGCCCGTGGCCCCCCGGCCCGGCCGGGCTTTCTCCAGGCAGGGGCCTCCGGCGTCTGGGTCCTCTCCCACCTTGGCGTTCCTGGCGGCTTGGCGAGAGAGAGAATCCGGCCTTCTTCCCCCTGAGCCCGGCCGGGCGCGTCAGGCGCCCGCCTGGGCCACTCTGGGCACGCCGTCCAGGGCGAAGAGGATGACACGCTCGCCGGTGGTCGTGCTGATGTCGGTGTGCATGCTCCGTACCGCGCAGCCGGTGATGTCGCGGATGATCGCCTCCAGGAGCGGCCGGGCCTTCTCCAGCAGCTCGATGCGGACCTGCTTGATCAGGTTGCGGCCGTGGGTGCCGCTCTCGATGGTCGCCAGGCTCTTCTCGGCGGGCGTGAGCACGCCGCGGAGGCGAATCAGGACCATGTCATCGATGATCCAGCTCCGGGTCTCCTCCGGGCCGCGCCCCATGTACTCCCTCTCGAAGGTGATGATGGCCTCGCAGATCTCGGCTTCGAGCTGGCCTTTGCTCTTCATGGTATCCAGTTCCGGCTGGGCATTCTTAGCCTGACCTATTCACGCGCCGCACGGCGGCCCGTGATCAGGGCACCCTTCGGGCTTCGACGCGAGGCACTTGCGGCCTCTTGCTCAGGGCTAACCTTGAGCAAGCGGCGCACCGCGACGCGCGTCGAAACTTGCGCCGCAGTACATTGCGGCGCAAGTGGATGGTGAGCGAAGCATCCGCGCTTCGCGAATAATCCAGGTTAGGATTCGTCACCGGCTGGCTGACGCGGCCTGCCCCGCCTCAGCTCACCGACTCGATGACCTCGCGCGCGATGCGGACCCAGTTGCGGACGCGCTCAGGGTCGCCCTGGACGGTCTCCACATCCTTGAGGGTGATGTCGACGCAGCAGCCCCGGCAGGCCTCGAGGTCCTGGCGGAGGATGCGCCGGACGCGCTCCGGGTCCCAGCCGTAGCCGACCATGTCCGAGGGGCTCGGTCGGTAGCTGATGACGTAGTCGCGCCCGATCTGCTCGGCGCAGCGGGCGACGTTGGCGGCCGGTGCCACGGCAATGCGGCGCAGGTTCGGTATCTGCCGGAGCATGTCGATTTTCCCGGTCAGGTCCTCGCAGCAGCCGTAGGAGACCAGGCCGAACTGCTCCATGATAGGGCGCTGATAGCGCAGGAGGAACTCCTCATGGAACCGCGGCGAGACCAGGGTGAACTCCTGCGCCGCCATGAAGCACCAGAGCTGGCGCCGAGAGGCGCCGCGGGCGCTGGCCGCCGGTGCCGGGAGTTCCTCGGCGTAGGGCGCCGACTGGTTGATGTGGTTGCAGAGGCCCCAGTCGCCCGCCGCCTCGGCCTGCGCCTGACAGCGCAGGACGCCGTCGCGCATGAAGGCCAGGAGGTCGTGCAGCCACTCCGGGCGGTCGTACATGTCGAGCATGAAGTTCTCGATGCCGCGCAGCGCCCCCAGATCGGTCGACAGGTCGGCATGCCAGCCGCTGAGGAAGGGCCCGCGGTCGAGATTGATCGTGATCAGGTCGCCAATCGCGTCCTGGACCCGCGCCAGACGCCGCGCCGTCGCCGCCTCGTCAATCGCGTGCTGCGGCGGCTTCAGCCCCGCGACATCCTCCGGCGCCTTGATCGCGTAGTCGGCCTTGTACGAGCCGCCCGGGTCGGCGGCGTGCTCGCGATGGCTCTGCAGACCCCAGGTCGTGCAGGTGTGCACCGCCCCGACCGTCACCCACGGCTCGAGGATGTAGTCGTCACGGAAGGTGCTCCGGAACAGGCTCTGGCGCAGGAACGACTCGTAGGGATGATAGAACCGGTCCCGGCACTGCAGCGCGGCCTCGGGCATCTCGTCCCAGGCAAAGGTGCGCACCCAGACCGGAATCGGCGTCGGCTTGAGGCTGTTGTGACGCCGCCACAGGTCGCGCCGGCGAGATTGGTCAGGGTCGGCACAGACCTCGACATAGCGCTTCGTCAGATCACGCAGGATTGCCGTGTCGTCCATCGTCATGCTCCGCGGTTGTCTGTGGAGTCCAACGGGAGGAAATGGCCCCTCCCGGGCGGCACGCCTCTGAAACGTACCCCTCATCAAGGCCGGCCGCCACCGCTGGCGTGGCCCGCGGCGGCGTCTTGCACCGTCCACCCTGTCCACGCCGTCCATCGGGACTCAACCACGAATTCACACGAATAGACCCAGTGCAGGCTCTGCCCGCAACCCAAAGGGTCGAGGGTCGGGTGTCGAGGGTTGGCTCTACCGGGCCGCGGGAACGCGGCCGCCGCGCCCAAGACACGGACGAACACTGACGGGCACGGACGGACACGGACGCGATCTTCGGGCACGGGGTCGGGCCA
>JAAYZO010000468.1 GCA_012514865.1 Lentisphaerota bacterium
CGGCCGCCGTGCCCCGTCCCGTCCGGCCTGAAGCCCCGGCACACGCACGAAGGAGAACCGATCTCATGCGTCAGCACCTGCGGATGGGGATGGCAGCCATGCTCACGGCACTCGCGACCGCGGCCCAGCCGACGGCGGTGGTACCGGTCGACGAGGAGATCAGCGTCGGCGAGGTCCTGCGCCTGGTCGACACGGCTCAGCCGGCCCTGGCCGGCGTCGGCGAGGCCATCCAGGCCGGCCGGCAGGACGAGGCCGTCGCCCGCCTCGCCGAGCACTTCGCCCGGCGCACCACGCCGGTCCTGCCGCCGGCCGTCTTCCCGGGCGTCGGCGAGGGCAACTCGATGACCGTGATCCGGCCACGCGACGACCGCCAGCAGGCCGACACGACCTGGATGCGGCACCGCTTCAGCCTGCGCAACAACGACGCCGGCACCGTCGAGACCTACGACCTCGGCGAGAGCTTCGAGTGGATGCACAACCCCAGCGAGGCCCTGAGCTGGGTCCTCTACCTCAACCAGCTCAACCACCTCGCCGGCCTCGCCGGGCTCTACCAGAGCACCCGCGACGAGGCCTACGCCACCGAAGTCGCCGCCTCGATCGAGTCGTGGGTACGCCAGTGCCCGCGCTGGTATGGCTACACCAACAAGGGCACCCTGACCCCCTCGCCCATGGAGGTCCGCAACCGCCTCTGCAACATCGTCGCCGCCTACGACATCCTGCGCGCCTCGCCATCGCTGACCCCGGCGCGGCACCTGGCCTTCTGGAAGTTCATCATCGCGGCCTGCCGCGAGCTGTGCACCTACAACGGCGTCTCCTACCCCGGCCTCATACCCGCCGCGGTGATGTTCCCCGAGTTCACCGAGAACGCCGAGTGGATGCGCGCCGGCGAGGCCAACCTCCGCCTCAGCCTCGAACAGCGCACCTCGCCCGAGGGCGCCTGGGACACGCACTCGATCTCCTACCAGACGGTCTCGGTGCCATGGTCGGCGCGCGTGCTCGAGTTCCTGCGCGCCAATCCCGGCCACGCCCAGACCGAGGCCATGGCCGACATGGTCACCACCCAGATCGGCAAGCTCCTCGGACTGATGCTCTGGCTGGCCATGCCCAACGGCGGCCTGCCCAACATCGGCGATACCTACGGACGCTGCGACTGGAGCCCGGCCGTGCTCGCGCCGAAAGTCACCTCGTTCATCGCCAGCCAGTTCCCGCCCGACGAGCAGGAACGCCTCAACGCCATACCCGATGTCTTCACGCGCGCCCTGGCCAGCCTGGCCAGCGCCGGCGGTGAGACCGCCCCGGCGCCGGCCGAGGCCTCGATGGCCTTCCCCGGCAGCGGCTACTACGTCATGCGCAGCGGCTGGGAGCCAAAGCAGGCCGCCTACCTCTACTACGACCTCACCCCACAGAGCCTGGGTCATGCCCACAGCGACGCCAGCCACATCGAGTTCTACGCCTACGGCAAGCCCCTCCTCACCGACACCGGCGACTACTTCCTCGGCTGGGGCTACCGCACCGCCCTCCATAACGCCATCGAAGTCGACGGCGCCCAGCAGGAACGCGGCCCGAAGGCACCGATGCTGCCCTGCGACTGGGTCAGCACCCCTGCCTTCGACCTGGTCGACGGCGCCCACGGCGCCTTCGCCGACCGCGGCGTCATGCAGCGCCGGAAGGCCCTCTTCATCAAGACCGGCTATGTCGTCCTCTGCGACCTCCTCGCCGCCCACGACGAGCACACCTACGAGCAGTTCTTCCACGTCGCCGGGCCGACCCAGCAGGCCGGCGCCATGGCCGTGATCGACCCCGCCACCCTCGCCGCCCGCAGCGACCACCCGGGCGTCGCCAATGTCATGGTCATCCCGGCCGGCACCGACGGACTCCAGGCCAGCTTCGCCGAGGCCCAGGACTCCACCATGCCGATCGAGGAGAAGTTCGAGAGGAAGGCCATGCTCGGCTGGATCGTCACGACCGGGACCTTCCAGCGCGCCCGCTCGGCCGTCGCCGTCTACCAGCGCCAGGGCCGCGGCCCGCAGGCCTTCCACGACGTGCTCTTCCCGGTGCCGGCACACGGCCAGGCCGAGGTCACGGTCGAGGCCCTGCCGGTGCGCCGCGGCGAGGCGGCCGAAGCGGCCTTCCAGGCGGCCGGCATGGTCGTCCGCGCCACCGTGCACACCCCGGCGCACGACCCGGCCGCCCTGCAGCCGTCCTTCGGGACCAACCTCGCAGCCGGCCGACCCGCCTTCGCCGAGGTCAACCAGGGGAGCATCCCCGCAGACAGCCCCCTGCTGACCGACGGCGACCCGGCCGCACAGAGCATCCCCGGCGGTGTCTCATCCTCGCCCCACGCCCCCGGCGTCGCCCTCGAGGGCGGCTTCGGCGTCGACCTCGGCGAGGACCATGAGGTCAACGCCGTGCGCCTGCACCATGGCATCTGGAACGGCCAGGGCATCATCTACCCGCCGGACCGCATGGCGGTCCAGACCTGGAACGGCACCGCCTGGGAGGACGTGGCTGAGCCGGTGACCACCTGGCACGACGGCGAGGTCTCCCTGACGGTCTTCAAGCCGGTGCGCACCCGCCGCGTGCGGGTGGCCGTGGGACGCGCCGCCGGCGGCCGCATCGGGGCTCGCGAGATCGAGGTCAGCCGCATCCCCGACGCCGAGCTGGCACGCCTCGAGCAGGCCCGCCAGGAGCGCCTCACCGAGACCTGGACCGACACCATCCTCATGGCCCACCAGGAGCCGGCGCTGCGGCAGTTCGGCGGCCTCCACTTCGACGGCGAGATGGCCCTCCTGCGGCATGACGACGAAGGCCGCCTGCGCCAGATCTGCCTCAAGGGCGGCCGCGAACTGCGCGACGGCGAACGGGTCCTCGTCGCCGTCCCGACCGCGCTGGATTACCTCGTCCTGACCTGGCAGGACGACGCCATCGTGATCGACGCACCGGTGCAGCCTAACGGCCTGCGCGTCAGCGCCGCCGGGGCCCGGCGCCTGCTGGCCGGCGATGTGACCCTCCCGGGCGAGGCCGAGCGCCGCCGTCAGGCCGGCGATGTGGCCCTGCCCACGGCGGTCGACGGCGACCACCTGGTCCTGCCGGCGACCACGACCGCGGCGCCGCGCCTGGAGGGGGTCCGCGTCGAGATCCTGCCGGCCCAGGCCGGCATGGCCGGCGCTCAGCCCTCGGCCGTCATCACCTGGACCACTGACCTGCCGGCGACCTCGCAGGTCGCCTTCAACGAACCCGGCGTCGGGCAGCGCCGCACCATCCTCGACCGCACCTTGCGCACCGAGCACCGCGTGCAGGCGTGGTTCCTGCGGCCCGGCCAGGAGTACGCCTTCGTCGCCGAGTCTGTCAGTGCCCACGGCCAGCGCGGCCAGGCCCAGACCGAGTGATCACAGCAGGAACCCACGCCATGAACTCGCCCCGATCGGTCTGCGTGCTCACCGATGCCCCCGGGACACCCGTGTGCCGGAGCCTCGCCCTGCTCTACCCGGGACGCACCGCCACCCTGGACTTCTCGAAGGAGCCGCACGGCGCCGAGGTCCTGAGTCAGTACAGCCATGTGTTCGTGCACGCGGTCCGTCCGCAGAACGCGGCGCGGCTGGACTTCGCCGCGGTGCGCGCGTTCGTGGCCGCCGGCGGCACCGCCGCCTGCGCCCTCGCCGAGTTCGCCCAGCACCACGGCGCCCAGCTCGTCAAGAGCTTCGTCCTCGATGGCTCGGAAGAGCCCGGCATACGCATCCGCGTCGCCAATGACATCACCCGCGGCTTCGCCGTCGGCGATGTCACCCCGTGGTTCGGCAAGGTCTCGCATGCGCCCCTGAACGAGAACAACCCGAACCAGTACTTCCAGCGCCAGATCCTCGGGCTGCGCGAGGCCGACGGCATCCGCATCCTCGGCGTCTCGACCCTCAACGGCGGCGCCGTCCTGATCGAGGAGTGCATCGGCCAGGGCCGCCTGATGGCCCTGGACTTCCGCAGCCTCATCTTCGAGCCCTACTTCAATGCCTTCGGCTGCACCAACAAGTACCTCTTCCTCGGTAACCTCTTCGGGGGATCGGTACGCTACGGGAAGCACTACGCCCGGAAGCTGCCCTACGCCGAGCTGCGCCGCGAGATGCAGGCCATGGCGGCGCGACTCCCCGGTCTGACCTACGCCGAGGAGGGCACCGCCAGCGACGGCCAGCCCCTGGCCAGCCTCAGCCTCGGCCAGCCCGGACAGCCCGCCTTCCTCTTCACCAATGGCATCCACGGCTGGGAGTGGGAGGCCGGCTACGGCCTGCTCCACCTCGCCGAACTCCTCGCCGGCCCCCAGCCGCCCGAGGGCCTCGACTCGCACCGGTTCCACCTCAAGGTCGTCCCCCAGCTCAATCCCTTCGGCTATGACCACGACACGCGCCAGAATGCCAACGGCGTCGACCTGAACCGGAACTTCCCCTGCGCCTGGGAGGACTTCGTCAGCAGCCAGGACATCTCGGTGCCGTGGGACTTCGACTACAAGGGCCCGGCGCCGGCCTCGGAGGTCGAGACCCGCATCGTCCAGCGCCTCATCGCCGAGATGCAGCCGCGCTGCCTCCTGGACTTCCACACGGCCCACTACATCTTCTGCAAGGCCGCCCCCGGCGACCAGGCCCTCATGGACGCCATCCACGCCGATATCAAGGAGCGCTGGCGCGACCGCTATGTCATCGGTCGGCCGTACGCCACGACCTACGAGCAGGTCGGCATGGAGGCCTCCACGACCTACGCCCCGGCGCCACACCTGGTCTGCTACGCCGCCGCTCAGGGCGTCACGGCGCCGATCCTCATCGAGATGTCCGGCAACCGCACCAAGACGCAGGGCCTGGTGATGGTGACCGACAC
The DNA here is from genome assembly GCA_012514865.1 of Lentisphaerota bacterium. Classification (GTDB taxonomy): domain Bacteria; phylum Verrucomicrobiota; class Lentisphaeria; order Oligosphaerales; family JAFGRS01; genus JAGVUW01. The sequence continues at coordinate 4,861 of JAAYZO010000468.1, forward strand.
GACCATCGAGATCTGCCTGGCGGCACTGCACCAGTGCCTGCGCTGACATCGGCTCTTCCGTCTCCGGCCGTTACGGGCCGGTGACGGGACGATCCGCCAGGGTGGCCAGGGCGCTGCCGACGAGGAACGCGATGCCGTGCCGCAGGGCCTCGTCGGGGAAGTCGAAGCCGGCCTGGTGCAGCGCCGCGTGGTCCTCGCCGAGGCCGAGGAAGAACATGGCGCCGGGGCATTCGCGCAGGTAGAAGGCGAAGTCCTCGCCGCCCATGACCGGCTCCGCCAGGTCGCGCCAGGCGTCCGGGCCGCCCAGGGCCATGGCCACAGCGCGGCCGCGCGCGACCACGGCGGCGTCGTTGACGGTCGGGATGTAGGCGCTGCGGTAGTGGAACTCGTAGCCGGCGCCGAGGCTGTCACAGATGCCCTTGACCAGGCGCTCCATCAGCACCGGCAGGCGCTCCTGGACGGCGCGGTCGAGGCTGCGCGTGGTGCCCTCCAGCTCGGCGCGGTCGGGGATGATATTGCTGTTGGTGCCGGCGCTGACGCGGCAGACGCTGACCACGGCCGCCGCCAGCGGGCTGATCTCGCGTGCGACCACCGCCTGCATGCCGTCGATCACCCGCGCCGCCACCAGAATCGGGTCGACGCAGCCCTCCGGCCGCGAGCCATGCCCGCCGCGACCGTGGATGACAACCCGGAAGAACTCGGCGGCGGCCATGATCGGCCCCGGCCGCGACGAGATCGTCCCGAGAGGCCCCCCCGGCCAGCCGTGCAACGCCACCGCCGCCACCGGCGAGGGCTCACGCAAGGCCCCCGCCGCCACCAGGTCGCGGCCCGCCGCGACGACCTCCTCACCCGGCTGAAAGACCAGCCGCACCGAGCCGCGGAAGCGCGACCGCAGACGCGACAGGACCATCGCCGCACCCAGCAGCATCGCCGTGTGCCCGTCGTGGCCGCAGGCGTGCATCACCCCCGGGCACTCGGAGGCGTAGGCGACCCCGGTGCACTCCTGCAGCGGCAGCGCATCCATGTCGGCACGCAGGGTGACATTCGGCCCCGGCCGGGCGCCCTCCATCATGGCAATGACGTCGGTGCCGAGCAGCGGCGGCCGCGGCTCGAGGCCCAGCTCGGCGAGGACCTCGCGAACCAGTGCCGCGGTGGCCGTCTCCTGCATCGCCAGCTCGGGGTGCTGGTGCACCCGGTGGCGCAGCCGGACGACCTCGGGCAGGACCGCCTCGATGCTCTCCTCGATCTGACGCTGCCATGGGACTGTCATGGTCATGATGCACCCCTGCCTCGCCTGAACCGCCCG
>JAAYZO010000469.1 GCA_012514865.1 Lentisphaerota bacterium
ACCGCCGGCGCCACCCCCGGCAACGCCGCCGACCGCGCCGGCGGTCGCCGTGCCGACCCCACCGCCGGTGCCGGCGCGCCGGCTGATCGCCTGCGACGTGCGCTACGTCTTCAGCCGGGTCAATGCCTCGGGTCGACCCGTGGCGCTGGTCGAGATCCTCGACCCGGGCCGGCCGGGAACGGCCCCGGCCGTGCGCCAGGTCGGCGTCGACGACGTGGTCTTCGGGATGCGCATCCAGAGCTTCACCGACCAGTCGCTGGTCCTGACCGACGCCAGCGGCCGTCGGCATACGGTCGCGTTCGGCGGCAGCAGCCGTGTCGTCGGCGAACTTGAGAGCGCCCCCTGACGGCTCTGCCGCCGTTGTCGGGAAACAGCCCGACGCCAGGGCTGTTTGAGAGTCCGGTTCTGGCACCCCTTCAGCGTCGTCTCCGGCGCCCGGGGCGCCGGCCATGGCAAGGCGAAACATCGCTTGCCACCGGTGTGGAGCGCGAGTGTCCACAGACGCGAATGCGTCCACGAGCCGGGCGGCATCGACAGCACAACGACGCGAAGTCTCATACGAGGGTGACCAGGCGAGCACTGACGCGATCTTCGATCAGACCTGGCCCGACCGCGGCCGCGTCGAGATGGCGCGCCTTTCGGCGTGTACAGTACGAGTGTCGGTCGGGATCAGGCCGCGTGCGCGGGTTCCGTGGGCACAGGAGTGCAGCCATGACGACACAACGTCGCCGCAACGAGGGCGCCACGGCGGGCTGCGGGCGGCGCTCGTTCACCCTGATCGAGCTCCTGGTGGTCATCGCGATCATCGCCATCCTCGCCGGCATGCTCCTCCCGGCCCTCGGCAAAGCCCGCGAAAAGGCCCGCCAGACCACCTGCGTCGGGCATCTGCGGCAGTTGTGCCAGGGCTTCATGATGTACACGCAGGAGTACGACGAGACCTTCCCCGTCTACACCAACGGCGGCGGCGGCGTCAACCGCGAGGGCGGCTGGGTCTTCTACGACGGCTTCCCGGTGCCCTCGCATGGGAACTTCGACGTCAGCCGCGGCGTGATCTACACCTACGTCGGCCACCGCGAGGTCTTCCGCTGCGGCAACGACCAGACCGATAGCCGCTGCAGCTACGGCGCCAACTCCGACACCCGCGCCGCCGGCCTCGCCGAAATACCGTCGCCCACCGAGACGCCGCTGCTTATCGAGGAGGGCACCGGCACGGCACGCACTACCAACGACGGCTTCTTCGATATCGACTACACACCCCGCGACTACGTCGTCAATCGCCACCAGAAGGGCAGCGTCTACGGCTGGTGCGACGGCCATGTGGACTGGCAGCGCCTCGACGACGCCTACGTGCTCTTCATCTGCGACGTCATCGCACCACGCACCAACTTCTGACCGCCGCAGGGCGCCGCGGGCCTCAGAAGCGCACTGTCTGCCGGGCCTTGGCGTAGCCGGCGTTGCCCGTGGGGCCGCCGCAGACGGACCACTCCTGGCAGGTCGCCACGCCGGTGCCGTAGCCGCAGATGTCCGTCGTCGAGGGAATGCGCTCGTAGATGAGCATGAGCAGCTTGCGCGCGTTCATCCGCGCCCCCGGCAGAAGCCCGAGCTTCTGGAAGACGTCCAGGTCCTTCTTGTAGTCGCGGACCAGGCCGCCGGCGTGGACACAGCGCGTCGAGCCGGGGTGGAAGCCGTCACAGCAGTGGCAGGCCTCGCAGTTGCCCTCGACCAGCATGACCTCGACCTCCGGGTCGCGGCAGATGCGCTTGTAGACCTCGTCGAGGGTGTCATTGCCGCGGGTGCCCTCGCCGCCGGTGCCGCCGACCCAGCAGCTCATGCACATCAGGTGATGCGGCCGGATGCACAGGACCGGATCGCGACGCACGCGCTCCACGCTCAGCCGTCGCGCCTCGGCCTTGTCCGCGGCCGGCCGGTCGTAGACAAGCGAGGCGGCGCCCTTGGCGCGGACGCCCTCGTAGGCGCCGCTGCGGGCCAGGGGACAGCCCTCCCACTGCGGCGTGTCGCAGGCGCAGATGCCGCACGGTGTCTCGACCCGCTGCAGGAGCAGCTCGTAGAGGTAACGGGCCCGGCGCGTGTCGCCCGGCACGAGGCCGAGGCGCTGAAGCACATCGAGGTCGCGCTTGCGGTTGTACAGCCCCTCGCGGTCGAGTCGGGCGAAGTCGGCGGCGTCCAGGGCGGTGTAGTGCGGAATGCGGTCGGCGTCTGAGGTGAGGCGGATCGACACGGCCGGATCGGCCTTCACCCGCGCCAGAATGGCAGACGCCTCGCCGGCTCGGCCAAACAGCGGACAGGCCGCCCCGCCGGCAACGCAGACCGTGCCGAGCAACTGCCGCGCGGGCATCGCGATCGCAGGCGCATCGCTGAGACCATCCGGGAGCATCTTGCCGGGATACGACATGACACCGACTCCTTAACCACACGCGGCATGGGTCTGTGAGGACAACGACAGACGATACCCGCGCCAGCGCGGTCGCGCAACCCACGCGGGCGCCGCCCCGGAGAGGTTCTGAACGCCGGAAGAGGCGAACGCCCAACGTCGAACGCTCAACGCCCAACGCCCAACGCCCAACGCTCAACGCCGGAAGGGAGGAACGGAGAGGGAGGGGAGGAAGCCCCGATGGCCTGCCGGGAGCTGCGTCATCATCGTCCCAGCGTCCCACTGCCATAGGTCCCCTATGTCCCCAGTGTCCCCTGCGTCCCCAGCGTCCCAGTCCACAGCGACACCAAGCCGTGGGCGGCCAGCCGGGAGCCGGGAGCGGGGAGCCGGGAGTAATCGCCACGAGCCGAGTGGCGCCACGGCTCCGCCCTCTGGGACCGCCGAGCGTCGGCTCGGCTCCCCCCGGGAGCGCCGCGCTCCCGAGTGGCTCCCCGCGCGCCGTCGGCGTCTCCATCGTCCACCCCTGTCCACTCCGTCCACTCCCGCCGCCAGCGCCTCTTCTGCAACGCGGGGCGGCTCCGGCCGCTCCGGGGAGGGGATTCAACCACGAATTCACACGAGTAAACCCAGCGCGGGCTCTGCCCGCAACCCAAAGGGTCGGGGGTCGGGGGTCGGCTTTACCGGGCCGCGGGGACGCGGCCCTCGGGCTCCAAACACGGACCGACACAGACTCACACGGACAGACACGGACGCGATCTTTGGGCACGGGGTCGGGCCACGGGCCGCGGGGGTCGGGTGTCGAGGGTCGGGGGTTGGCTCTACCGGGCGTCGGGCCCCGGGCGTCGGGCGTCCGGGGGCGGAAACGTGCCTGGAAAGCAAGGTCTTGGCGGATCGTCGTACGAATGGGACGCAGCCCCCTTGGGGCATGGGAGACGCAACCCCCGTTGGGGTTGGTGCCCATGGCCATGGACCACCCCAGGGTAGCGGAGGTACCGCAACCCTGGGCTCTTGGACGCAGCCCCCTTGGGGCACGGGAGGGCAGTCGCCGTCGGCGGCCGCGCCGGGCGCTCCCGTGGTCACCTTGGAGGGGTGCCAGAGCCGGACTCTGGGACTCCGTCGCCGCCGGGTGCGCCGGCAGGCGCACGGCATGGGTCAGCGCACGGCGTCGCAGCGGCCGTCGTCGAGGCGGCGGCGAGGATCTCGCGCAGGACGGTCACCAGGCCCTGCTCATGGGTCGCCTTCTCCTTGGCGGTCAGGGCCGCGCCGGCACGCACGGCCCGCATCTCCTGCGACAGGACTGGCTCGCCGAGAGTCGCGGCGGCCTCGGAGCCCTGCTTGGCCTCGAGCACGAAACAGCCGCGCTTGTAGACGTCGATGAAGCGGGTGGTGGTGCGGCCCTCGCCGCCGGTGAAGGCGACGGCGCGTTCGAAGACGTAGGCACTGGCGGCGGGAATGGACAGCGTGGACATCGTGGACGGAGTGGACAGGGTGGACGATGAAGCCGCCGCCGCGGGGCCTATCTGCGCCGACGGCGCGTGGTGCTATGTTTTCGGGATACCGCCAGAGAGATCACGGCGGCCGCGGCGACGTGGAGGCGGTGCCTGTCTTGACCGCGGCCGGTCCCGCGGGCACGACCGCGGTCGGCGCAGGGGCCCCTTAGTTAAGGAGTAGAGACTCAGCCATGACCCAGCATCCCTACGAGCGCTTCCGTCAGGACGACCTCATCCTGCGCGACGAACTGGCCATCGACCGGACCCTTCTCGCCAACGAGCGCACGGTCCTCGCGTACTTCCGCAGTGCGCTGACCCTGATTCTGGCGGGTGTGACTTTCCTTCACTTCATTGAAGCGGGTCTGCTGCGGATCATCGGCTATGCCTTTGTCCCGCTGGGGATTGCGGTGGCGATTCTGGGCTGGGCGCGCTACCGGCGCATGGATGCCGGGATTCGGATCGTGCGCGACTCGCTCGACCGCCGTGAGGCGGCGCCGACGGCCGGCGCGCCGGCCGGCCGGGCCTGAGGGCCCGCTCCGCCCATGGCGTCGGCCTGGACAGAGAAGATCCGTAACCACGAAAAGCACGAACGACACGAACGGGAGAGGATAGAATCAGACGGATATGCCATCCGTATGGCAACCGAAGTCATTGGGATGACGTGCGTTGTCGGGGCATCCCAATCGACATTGGAACCGGAAGAGGAAGAAGGCATATCTCGCGCCGAGGCGCAGGGGCGCAGAGAATGACGGAGGATCAAATCGGGACGATCGTGATCGAGGCGGCGATCGCCGTGCACCGGGCACTGGGGCCGGGACTGCTGGAGACGGTGTACGAGGTCGTCCTCGCCCGCGAGCTGGCTGACCGCGGTCTGAAGGTCGATCGGCAGGTGCCGGTGGCGTTCGCCCGGCAGAGATGGGGCGCTTGGTATTGCGGCGGGTATGATGTATAGTCATACTGACATTGAACAGGAGATCGGTATGGCTGTCGCGAAGATCGCAATCACCATCGACGAGGGCATTCTCAGCGAGGTGGACCGGCTGGTGCGCCAGCGTGTCTTCCCCAACCGCAGTCGCGCCATCCAGGAAGCCGTTGGGGAGAAGGTGCGGCGACTCGCCGCGAACCGGCTTGCCAGGGAATGCGCCAAACTCGACCCCAAGGACGAACAGGCGATGGCTGAGGAGGGCATGTCCGGGGAGGGCGCTTCATGGCCCGAGTACTGAGGGGGGACATCTTCTGGGCTGACCTGAACCCCGTCAAGGGTCATGAGCAGGCAGGTCTCCGGCCGGTTCTGATCCTGAGCCCGGAGGTCTTCAACGACCGGTCTGGCACCGTGATTGCGGTGGCACTGACCAGCCAGCCGCAGCGAGCTGGGTTTCCTCTGACTCTGGAGTTGACCAGCGTGGAGCTCCCCAAGCCCACGTGGGTGAAGATCAGTCAGATCCGCACCCTGTCGGTTGAGCGCCTGGGCAGACGGATGGGGCACGTGTCGGATGACGAGATGAGTCAGATCGTGGAAGGGCTCAACGAGATCATCGGCGAACAAAGCGCTGCTGGCCACCGGCCCTGACACGCCGCAGCCAGAGCCGCAGCGGCCAGTGGAGGAAGATTCGCCTGAGGGCTCGCGCCGCGCACGGCGTTAGTCTGGCCAGAGAAGATCCGTAACCACGAAAAGCACGAAAGACACGAACCCTGAGGGACTCAGGTCAGTCGCGTTTCCAGGCCAGGGCGCCGGTGGGGCAGACCGCGACGCAGTCGGCGGCGGCGAGGGTGAGGGCGGCGGCGAGGGTCTCGTTCAGGGGCGCGCCGACGCGGACCTGCATGCCGCGCCAGTGGAAGGCGAGGCCGAGGCGCTCGCCGGCGCGGGCGCAGGCCTGGATACAGAGGCCGCAGGCGATGCACTTGCCGGGCTCGTAGATGACCTCGGGGTGGGTGGTGTCGAGGGTGACGGTGCGGCGGGTGCCGGTCCAGCGCTGCGGCGAGGCGCCGCAGGCGCCGGCGACCTCGCGCAGGGCGCAGGCGTGCTGCGCCCGGCAGTCGCAGTGCAGGCAGCGCGCCGCCTCGCCGGCCGCGTCCGGCGGTGCGAGGGGGCCCGTCGCCGCGGCCTCGGCGCGTGGTGCCGGGCTGGCCTGGCTCAGGAAGGCCTCCATCTCGCCCTCGCGCAGGGCGCCCAGGCGGACCACGACAGCCGGCGCCGTCGTCGGCGGGTCGGCCTGTCGCAGGAAGGCGTCGATCTGCTCGGCGGCGGCGCGGCCTGAAGCCACGGCCCGGACCGCCAGGCGGCGCGTGTCGCGCGCTATGCCGCCGGCGGCGAAGACCCCCGGCTGCGAGGTCGTGGCGCGCTCGCGGTCGACCACCAGGACGCCATCGCGCATGGCCAGGCCGAGGTCGGCCACCACGGCCGCGCCGGTGCCCATGGCCAGCAGGACCGCGGACGACTCGCCGCGGAGGCGCTCCAGGTCGGCGGCCGACTCAAGACCTCGCCCGAGGCGGAAGACGACGCCCAGCGCGGCGATCGCCGCCACCTCCGCCTCGAGGACTGCCGGCGGGAGGCGGTCGGCACCGACGCCGCAGCGGAGCATGCCGCCGGCCGCGTCGTGGTCGTCGAGGACCTGGCAGGCCCAGCCGCGCCGGGCCAGGGCCGCGGCGGCCGCCAGGCCGGCCGGGCCGGCGCCGACGACCGTCACCGGCTTGACCACGGCATCGGCGGGTCCCTGTGGGCCTCCGGTTCGGCGCCCTGAAAGGGCATCATTCGTCAGCCCAGGGCAACGCCCTGGGACACTCGCCGTTCCGTCTTGCAGGCCGGAGGTCTGCGACAAGACCGAGCCCGCCGCCCGCGGCGGCGTTGCCGGCGGCGGCCCGTGCGCCGCGGCGGCGCGGTGCAGGGCCCCGATGGCGACGGCGGCGTCGTGCCGGCCGCGCCGGCAGGCCTTCTCGCAGGGCCCCGGGCAGATCATGCCGAGGCTCTGCGGCAGCACCAGCGCCTCGTGGGCGAGGGCCGCCGCCGTGGCCAGAGCGCCGGACTGGAGGGCTCGCGCCATGGCCGGGATGTCGAGGTGCGCCGGACAGGCCGACTGGCACGGCGCCTCGCAGTCGCCGGCGTGCTCGCTGAGGATCAGCTCCATGACCTCGCGGCGGTGCCGGCGGATGTCCTCGTCGTCGGTGGTCACCACCATGCCCTCGGCGGCCGGGGTGGCACAGGCGGGAAGCATCTGGGCGCGCCCGGCGATCTTCACCGCGCAGACCATGCAGGAGGTGCTCGGCTCGAAGCCCTGACGCCAGCACAGGGTCGGTATGGCCAGCCCGAGCTGACGGGCCGCCTCCAGGAGGGTCGATCCCGGCGGCACCGTGACGGTCTGGCCGTCGAGGCTGAGGGTGGGCATATCAGGTCACCTCCACGGCGCCGGTCGGGCAGACGCCCCGGCAGGCGCCGCAGCGCACGCAGAGTGCCTGGTCGATGCTGTGCCGTTCGAGGGGGTGCATGGCGATCGCGCCGGTCGGGCAGCTCTGGGCGCAGCGGGTGCAGCCGATGCAGCGGTCGCTGATCTGGTAGTGGATGAGGGCATGGCAGCGCCCGGCCGGGCAGCGCCCGGCCAGATGTGCGGCGTACTCCTCGCGGAAGTGCCGCAGGGTCGAGAGCACCGGATTGGGCGCCGTCTGGCCGAGGCCGCAGAGGCTGAGGCGTTTGACCGTCCAGGCGAGGTCCTCGAGGCGCTCCAGGTCGC
>JAAYZO010000470.1 GCA_012514865.1 Lentisphaerota bacterium
ATGGCGCCCTACTGGGAGGCCGGCGACCCGCGCTGCCCGGAAGACGCCTTCGAGTTCCCCGGCTTCACCCTCACCCTCGCCGACGGCACCGCCTACGACCTCGACCGACCCGGCTGGGCCCTGCAGGACAAACTCGACCCGGCCACCGGCGAGAACTACCCGGTCCCGGCACTCGGCGGACGGCTCTGCCTGAGGCGCATCCGCACTCCGTCCGGCCAGGCGGTCGTCTTCCATCGTGAGGGCACCGTCCTGGTCGGCATCAGCCAGGAGGGCCAGGACAGCCGCGCCCTGGCCCTGGCGCGCGATCCGTCCACCGGACTGGTCACCGCGGCCTTCGCCTTCGACCAGGTCGACAGCACCGGCGCGGTGCCGCAGCCTGCCGCGGGCGCCCTGCCGCAGGTCCGCTACACCTACACCAACGGCCTCGACGGCCGGCCGCACCTCAAGACCGTCGAGCGCCTCCGCGACCGCGCCAGCGGCGCCTATGACACCATCGCCTTCGACTACTATGGCGAGGACGACCCGGCGCAGACCGACCCGGCCATGGCACACCTCGTCACCGCCATCCGCGAACCCGGCGGCACACCCGCGGCGCGGCTCCTCTACGACAACGACGGCCGCCTCATCGGCAGCATCGACGCCGAAGGCCATACCCAGAGCATCGACCGCGACCTCGCCCAACGCACCGAGACCCACGTCGACCGCCTCGGCAACCCGACCGTCCACGGCTACGACACCCGCGGCAATATCGTCCTGACGATCGACCCCCTCGGCCATGCCTGGCGCTGGACCTACGACGGCCATGGCCACCCCCTCACCGCCACCGACCCGCTCGGCAACACCACGCGCTACGAGGTCGACGCCAACGGCCACCGCACCGCCATCACCGACCCGCTCGGCAACACCACACGCCGGGCCTTCGACCAGGCCGGACGCGTCACCGCCATCACCAACCCGCTCGGACAGACGACGCGGTGGGACCGCGATCCGGCCGGACGGACCCGCCGCGTCGTCGATGCCCTCGGACGGACCTCGACCCTCGCCTGGGACAGCGCCGGACGCTGGACCGGTACCACCGCACCCGACGGCACCCGACACCTCAATGACCTCACGGCCTTCCCCGAACAGGCACGCTTCACCGTCGAGTCCGCCGACGGGCAGGCCCTCCTCGAATGGCACGAACACTACGACCCGGCCGGACGACTCCTCAGCCGACGCACCTGGACCCGCACCCCGGAAGGCATCCCTGTCGAGGCGCAGACCGACTGCCGCTACGACGCCGATGGGAATCCCCTCCGCCTCGAACAGCACGACGGCCAGGCCACGACCTGGGAGTACGACCTGGCCGGCCGCTGCGTCGCGACCACCGCGGCCACCGGCCTGACCGCCCGACGCGACCTCGACGCCTGCGGCAGGGTCCGCCGCGTCGTCCTCCCCGACGGCCAGAAGGCCGAGTACCGCTACGACGCCAACGGCCGACTCGTCGAGGAGACCGCCGGCGGCCGGACGACGCGGCATACCTACGACGCGGCCGGACAGCTCATCTGCCTCACCCGCGACCTCGACACGCCCGTGCAATCCGCCACCTGGTTCCTCTACGACCCCTGCGGACGCGTCGTCGAGCAGCGCTGCGACGAGCGCTGGCAGCGCTGGGAGTACGACGCCTGCGGCAGGGTCGTCCAGCAGTCCGACTGGAGCGGCGCCGCCGTCGAGATCGAGTACGACGCCGCCGGCAGGCCCTGCGCCTGGCGCTCGAATCAGGGCCAGGAGGTGACCGTCACGCTCGACAGCATCGGCCGGCGCACGGCCCTGCACAGCAACGGCGGCGACGGCTGGCGCCTCGAGTACGACCAGGCTGGCCGGCCGATTCGCGAGACCAGCCGCGACGGCCGCGTCCTCGAACGCGAGTTCGACAGCCTTGGCCAGCTCACCCGCGTCCGCCTCCACGGCCTCGACAGCCCGGACGGCGGAATCGAGGTCGCCCTCGAGCACGACCCGCACGGCCACCGCCTCAGCCGCACCGACGCCCGCGGCCGCACCACGCGGCTCACCTACGACGACGCCGGACGACTCACCGCCGAGATCGGACCCGACGGCCGCCAGCGCCGCTACGCCTACGAGGGCAGCCGGCTGGTGCAGGTCGTCGACCCCGACGGCCGAACGACACGCCTCGAGTGGGATGACCTCGGACGCGTCACCCGGACCACCACCGCCAACCCGGCCGCCGGACAGTCACTCACCCGCCGGTACCACTACGACAGCTCCGGCCGACTCTGCCGCATCGACGACGACCGCGGCATCACCCTCATCGACTATGACGAGGCCGGCCGCGAGATCGGCCGACACGACCCGGTCACCGGCAGCATCGGCTACGCCTACGACGCGGCCGGGCGCTGCGTCGAGGTCACCAGCGCCGCCCAGACGGTCGCCTGCGACTACGACCCGCTCGGGCGGCTGATGGCCGTGCGCTCCGGCCGCGACCTCGCCACGCTCGCCTACGACGACGTCGGGCGGGTCGAGTCGGTCACCCTGCCGAACGGCCTGACCCGGCTCTACGACTACGACGACGCCGGCCGCATCACCCGCCTCGCCTACGCCGCGACTGCCGGCGGCGAGGAGGTCGCCAGTTTCGCCGTCGACTACGACGCGACCGGGCGCTGCCGCCGCGCCACCTCCTCGGACGGCCTCGTCGGCGAGTTCACCTACGACGGCATTGGCATGCTCGCCCGCGAGACCTGGCACAACGCCAACGGCCTCATTCAGGACGACCACTACGAGTATGACGCCGGCGGCAACCGCGTCCGCCTCGAACGGCTCGGCGAGACCCTCGTCTACCACCTCGACAGCACCAGCGACCGGCTCCTCGCGGTCACATCGAGCCGCGCCGGCGAAACGCAGTTCGACTACGACGACTACGGCGCCCTCGTCGCCATACGCCACCCGGATGGCAGCCGCGAGGCCCTGACCTACGACCTGGAGCGCCGCCTCGCCTCATGGAGCCGCACCGGCGGGAACGCGCCACCATTCGCCCTGGAGTGGGACTGCGACGCCTGGGGCAACCGCGTCGCCGAGCGCGCCACGCCCGCCCAGGGCGCCGTCCGCGAGAGGCTCTTCCGACTGGATACCGCCAGCGCGGCCGTGCCGCAGCGCTTCGACGAGTGCAGCCCCGACGGCACCCGGACGGTCGGGCACATCCGCGGCCCCGAGGGGCTTCTCTGGAGCCACGGGCCGGGCATCGCCGACCGGCAGACCTACCTCGCGGATCCCTTCCAGAACATCCGCAGCGTCCTCGACGCCGATGGCAACGAGGTCGCCAGCGCCGCCTACGACGCCTTCGGGAATGCCCTGCCGGGCAGCACCCTCACCACTGCCGCGTTCGGCTACCGCGGCGAGCCCCACCACCTCGACGCCGGGATGGTCCACCTCCGCGCCCGCGACTACCTCACCGCCTTCGGGCGGTTTGCCTCGCCGGATCCCTTCCCGCCCGACCTCGAGGCG
>JAAYZO010000471.1 GCA_012514865.1 Lentisphaerota bacterium
AAACCACGAATGATCCATGGCTGCATCCTGGAGGGATGCCAGATCGTAGCCGGGGGTCGCGCGCAGCCCGACCCCCGGAATCACGGACCCACGACCCCTGCACCCTGGAGGGGTGCCAGAACCGGACGTCGGAACAGCCCTGGCGCCACGCCCGCGGGCGGCCTACCGGGTCAGCACCAGGCGGTTGCCCTGGGGGTGCGTGAGCTGGAAGCCGGGGAAGGTCACCCGGCCGTGCCCTTCGGCCTCCAGACGCAGTGACTGGATGACCCCGCCCGCCGCGTCGGTATTGACGGCCGTGCAGGCCTGGCCCGGCGCCAGCCTGAAGGCCTGGCAGCGTCGCGGCGTGACATCGACAGCCAGGGGCAGGGCGACGGCGTCGGCAACGCAGGAGATCAGCACCTCGTAGCGCGTCGGGGTCTCGACCGGGTCGGCCCAGGTCAGCCCGCGGTTGATGAAGCCGACGGTGTCGCCGTCGGTGTTGTCGCCGTTGCCAGGGTCGCTGTCGTGAGAAGCACGGCTGAACGCCGGGTAGGAGCGCTTGAGCGCGAAGCGCGCCATGCCCTCGGTGGAGGCCTTCCTGACGTCGGTCGGGAGGAGGCCGTCGACCTCCGGGTGGGTGCCGTCGTTCCAGGCCACGGCGCAGCCGTGCCGCATGGCCTGCAACGCGCGGTACAGCGGCGGGTTGTTGTGCCAGGGTATGGAGGTGTCCTGGCGACCATGGGCGAGAAACAGGAAGGGCAGGTCTTCAGAGTGCGCCAGGACAAAGGCCGTCGCATCGAGGCGCTCTGCCAGCGGCATGCCGTCGCTGCAGGTGAGACTCAGCGGCCCGCAGAACGGCCGCAGGCGGAAGGTGTTGTCGTGCCAGCCGAGGGCCTGTCCCTTGGCGGGATCGCCCTCGTTGTAGGCCACGATCGGGACATGGGCGCTGACGGCGGCGAAGATCTCCGGGTGCCGGAAGGCGAACGACATGGCGCCACAGCCGCCCATGGATGACCCGACGCAGTAGGTACGCTCCGGATCCGTCCCCAGATGCGCCTTGACCCAGTCGATCATGAAGAGCAGGCGGCGTTCGGTGTAGTTCGTCGGCGTGCCGGCGTCAATGGCCGCAGGCGTGGCGATGCGGTCGCTGCAGCCATACCAGAAGGTCCAGATGCCGCAGACCTCGCTGCCGGCCTCGGGAGCCCGCGGGAAGGCCCGGCCGACATACATGGTATCGCTGGCCATGAGGGTCACCCTGTCGGCGGTCGTCACGACGTCGAACATGAAAGCAATGCCCGCGCGCCAGGCCTGATTGGCGTCGCCGAAGACGATGTACGAGCAGGCGGCACGGTTGCCCTTGGCGTGCAGTTGCAGATACAGGGGCTTCCCTTGCCCCGCCTGCGGCGCGGGCGGGTCACCGGGGCCCTGCCAGATGGGCTGCACCGGCGCGCGCTCCTGCGACACCGGCGTCGCCAGCGTGTTCATACCGCCGACCAGGGTGCGGTCCTCACGGCCCTCGAGCACGGTGGTCACGGCGTAGTGGAACGCGCCCTCGTCGTCGGCACCGACGGTGTGCACATGCAGGCCGCTGGTGGGGTCGAGACGCGCGCCCCCCGGCTCGATGATGAAGCCCACTGGCGCGGCGGGTTCAGGCCGCTGGCCTGTCTTGGGGTCCTTCGCCCGGCCCTTGCCGTAGTTGCCCTTGTCGCGCGTCCAGTCCTCCGCGGAGTGCGGCTCGATGCCCTCACCGACGCGTCGCGCCGCGGCGAGCCCGGCCTCGTCGAGGATGGGGGCTCGCGACAGGTAGACGCTGAAGGTCGTCCCCGGCGGCACCGCCGCCTCCGTCCAGGTCAGAAAGACCTGTCCGGAGCGGTACGCCGCGCGGAGGTCACTGACGGCCGGTGCGGCACCGGCGACACCCCAGCCCAGAATCAGCATGGCCATGGCTCGCTGCAGCATGGGAGACTCCTCGTCACGGGAACGCACCGCCGCCGCGGTCTGTCGGTCCGCGCCGCAACAGGCGCGTCGGCCCCCGCCAAGGGCTGCCGACTGGAGGCCCCCGCGTGCGCCAGTGCACCCGCCAACTCAGCATAGCGCGCCGTCGGGCGAACCGCAAAGGTCGTCCCCGAGACTGCAGGGCTGATCGAGGATCACGTCAGCGCTCGCCTGGCCACCCTCCTGTGGAAATCGACCGCGACTTACGTGCTGACATGATCGGGGCCGGCAAGCGCCCCGCGGGCGCTGAAGGGGTGCCAGATCGTAGCCGGGGGTCGCGCGAGAGCCCGACCCCCGGAAACGCGAACCCACGAACCACGCACCCTGAATGGGGTGCCAGAACCGGACTTTCACACGGCCCTGGCGAGACTGCCCCGGGTGGCGCCGGACGCCGCCGCTGGACTTTGGGGCCCATCCGTCAAGTGCGTACTTCCTGGCGTGGAGCATGGTGGGTTCGAGAACGGGCAAGGCCATCGACGGGGACAGCCTCCCCATGCCCCAGGGGGGGCAGCGTCCCAGAGCCCAGGGTTGCGGTCCCTCCGCTACCCTGGGATGGCCCATGGCCATGGGCCCCAACCCCAACGAGGGTTGCGTCGGTCGGATCGCCAGGGGCCGGCGCATCGGCTCCATGCCGCAGCCCACGTTGGGGTTGGATAGGCGGGATGGGCTCGGGACCCGTGGGCAGTCCTTTGGTCCGGAAGAACCTCATATTCTCTCCGGCCACGGGCCTGCGGCGCACGAGCAGGAGGGGGCCGCCCTCAGCCTTCGGTGAGGATGCGGTAGGCCATGGTGCACCAGGCGATGACCCGGTCCACGTCGCCGCGGACGGTGGAGATGTCCTTCATGATGAACTCGCAGGGCATCCCGGCGGACTTGGCGAGGCGGTCGCGGATATCGGCCTCGGCGCGCGCGGCATCGAAGCGGTCTTCGGCGAGGATCGCCGGCGAAGGCTTGTGGCTGAACACGTAGGCTTGCCGGGCGTTCTCGACGGCCTGGTCGACCTTGCACCAGGGGCTCACGGAG
>JAAYZO010000472.1 GCA_012514865.1 Lentisphaerota bacterium
CAGGCCACTCTGGTCGGCGGGTCGAAGGCCCCGGGCGGGACGCCCAGGCCACTCTGGTCGGCGGGTCGAAGGCCCCGGGCGAGACGCCCAGGCCACGTTGGGTGCGGCGAGCTCTTGCGGGGCGGCGCCGCCGGGAGGGTCGTATCATGGTGCGTCGTCTTCCGAATTTCCTGGCCGCTGCCTGGGCGGTTGCCCTTGTCCTCGCGGCCGGCCGGCCGCTGTGCGGCGGCGAGGCGCCGGCGCCGGCGACCCCGGCGCCAGCGGCGCCGCTGGTCAACCTCGACCTCGCCCGCGGCCTGGAGGGCTGGACGACGTGGTCCGGCAGCACGCCCCATGCCTACGCCCTCGACACCGCTGTCGGCCATGCCGGCCGGCCCTCCCTGCGCATCGACGCCCGCGACAGCACGGCCGGCCTGATGGTCATGACCGCCGGGCGCGGCCTGCTCGAGGGCCAGCGCTATCGTCTCAATGTCTGGTGGCGGACCGACGGCCTCAGCGAGGGCGCCCAGACCGACGCCCGCTGCATCTTCCGCCGTGAGGACGGGAGCTGGCTCACCGGCGTCGACCTGCATCCCTACCGCCAGCAGGTCGAGGGCGAGTGGGTCCTGCGGCAGTACCGCGTCAGCCCGCCCAAGGGCACCGCCGAAACGACCTTCGGCATCTGGGTCCGCAACGGCACCGGCACGGTCTGGGTCTCGGACATGAGCCTCGAGCCCCTGGAGGCTGCGGCGCGGACGTACGACTCGATGCTCGTCTACGACCCCGAGCAGGTGCCCCTGCAGTCGGCGCCCCTGAAGGCGTTCTACGCCCTTCAGGACGCCGGGAGCCCGTTCCTGCCGCGGGCGCGTCGCTGGAATGGGCTTCTGGTCGAGGCCGCCCGTGCTCAGGAGGACCTCTCGCGGGCGCGCCGTGTGGCCGTCTATCGCGGCCTGTCGCTGCCGGCAGGGCTGGCGCCGTCGCTCGACGCGGCCCTGGCCGAGCTGGACCGCCTTCAGCAGGTCTATGGCAGGCTCCTCGTTGCCGACACGGCCCGGCGCGGCGAGGGCGGCGGTGATGCCGCCGCGGCGGCCGCGGCGGCCGATCTCGACGCTCCTCTGGAGGCCCTCGCGGCGGGCCTGGCGGCGTCGCGGGCTGCGCTTGGGGCCTGGCTGGCCGAGAGCATCCCGGCCGCGGGTGACGACGCCTGGCTGGCGATCCCGCGGGCCCGGACCGACCTGCCATGGTGGGATGCCGAGCGCGGGCAGCCACGCTACATCCTCTGGATGCGCTGGAGCGACGCGCGCTTCCACGAGTTTGAGGAGCCGCTTGACATGGGCGACGGCTTCACCCTCACCACCGGCGCCCCGGCCACTTTCGAGAAGGGCGTCGCCGGCTGGCAGAACTACCTCGACCAGCGTGCCGGGCATGAGGCCGCCGGCATCCGCCGCTCGGCCCTGATCACGCACTACGCCCTCCACGACAAGGGCTACCTCGCCCCCGAGTTCGTCCGGCAGGCCAACGACGACCCCGACCTGCGCCTCTGGGATGCCGCGGGCAACCCGGTCGGCGCGCCGTCCGGCGTGACCCAGTTCAACTGGCTCAACCCACGCGCCCGGGCGCACATGGTGGACGTCCTGACCCAGATGGCCGAGTTCTTCCGCGAGCGCCCCGAGTACCAGTTCTACATCGACTGCTGGGAGTCGGCCGGGCCGTACGTGCAGCAGGACCTCATCGGCCGCAACCCCTCGCACATCGAGCATTTCCGCGCCTACCTGGCGCATCGCTATGGCACCCTCGCCGAGCTGAATCGGCGCTGGGGGACTGCCCATGGCAGTTTTGCCGAGCTGCAGCCCGAGGATGGCGCCCCCGTCGGCTTCGGCGAGGCGGTGCCGGCGCTGTCGATCGAGACCCGGCGCTGGGCTCAGGAGGCCTACGTCGACTACGCCCGGCTCATCCGCGACAGCATCGCCGCACGGGATCCCACCAAGCCGGTGATCGCCCAGCACTCCGGCCTGCTCAGCCGCGTGATGAGCCCGCGCCTGTGGGAGACCGCCGATATCCTCGGCCACCACAACCGCGCCCGCACCACCATGCCCGTGCAGCTCTGGCTCTCCTCGACGCAGCGCTACACCCGCAAGCCGACGGCGCTGTTCGAGAACTTCTGGGGCTGCCAGGAGGACCACCCGGCACGCCTCCACGACGAGGCCGCCATGCGTGCCCAGATGCGGCGCTACGTCTACCGCCATGCTGCCTGGGGGCGTTGCATGCAGACGTGGTGGTATGCCTACACCTCCGCGCCCTACCTACTGACCTACAACGGCAACTGGTTCAACCCGGCGTACGACCTCACGACCCTGCGTTACAGCGCTGCCGGCTTCCCCGTGGAGAAGGCCAAGATCGACCGCTTCGAGGCGCTCTTCCTCTCCAGCGAGATCGCGCCGTCGCGGCTGCTGATGCTGCAGCCCGTCGACACCATGCTGGCCCAGGGGACGCGCCCCGCCGCCTATGACGAGTGGCTCGCCTGGCATGCGCTGCTCTTCCCGCGCAACCAGCTCTACGAGATGCTCCCCGACGCGTGGTTCGCCAACGGCGTCGCCAGCTTCGACATCGCCGATGTCGTGATCCTCCCGGCCGCCACCCACCTCGCCGCCGCGGTCACCACACGCCTCGTCGACTTCGCCCGGGCCGGCGGGACCCTCATCGCCGCGGGTCCGCCCGGACTCTACGACGACTGCGGCCAGCCACAGAATGCGATCCTCGCCGCCGCCGGGCTGCAGGCGCGCTTCATCCAGGCCGCCGGCGAGCCCTGGCGGGTCGACTACGGCGTCCCCCTCGGCCCTGGCGGCTGGGCCGAGGTGCCGATCGGGCAGGGCCGCCTGGTGCTCCTGCCCACGGCCCTGGGCCGCATGCCCGACGCCGCGGCGCTGGCGGCACGCCTGCGCGAGTGGGTCACCCCGGCCGCCGAGGCCCCCGGCACGACCCTGGAGCTGCTCCTGCGGCTCCTCCCCGACGGCCGGGCCCTGCTCTGCGCTCTCAACCGCGACCCCGACCGCGCCACCGCCGGCGCGGTGGCGGTGCGCGGGCGTTACACCCGTGTGGCCGACATCGACCAGCCGCGGCCGTGTCTGCTGCCATCGGCCCAGGACGACGCCGGCCGCACGAGCTTCCGCGTCGCCCTCGACCCCGGCGGCACCGCCTTCTACCTCATGCAATGAGGAGTTCGGAGTTCGGAGGTCGGAGGTCGGAGGTCGGAGGTCGGAGGTCGGAGTTCGGAGTTCGGAGGTCGGAGGTCGGAGGGTCGTCTGGCTCCCTCGGGCGTTGGGCGTTGAGCGTTGGGCGTTCAGCGTCGGGCGTTTGCTCTCCCGCGGCTCCGGCGTCGGGCGTCGGGCCGCGGGGACGCGGCCCTTGGGCTCGGGACACGGACGGGCACGGACCCACACGGACGGACACGGACGGGCCCTTGCCGGCTCCGGCGTCGGGCGTTGGGCGTTGAGCGTTCAGCGTTGGGCGTTGCCTTTCCGGGAGTTCGGGGGTCGGGGTTTGGCTCTACCGGGAGTCGGGCCTCGGGCGTCGGGCGTCCTCTCTACCGGGCGTTGCGCCTCGCGGCTCTGGTCGGCGTGGCCGTGTGCCGCTATAGTCACCGGCCATATCGGGCGGCGTCGTCCGTGGCGGTCATGGCAGGCTGTCGTCGTTGAGGAGAGCATCACCGATGTTTCGCAATCTGAACCCTGGCGCCGTGGGCATCGGCGTGCCGGCGGCCGAGGCCCTGGCGCTCGCCGCCGCGGCGGGCTTCGACGGCGTCGATCTCCTCGGCGGCCTGCCGCCGGGCGAACTGCGGGAGCTGTATGCGTCACACGGCCTGCGCGTCGGCGCCATGGGCCTGCCGGTCGAGTTCCGCGCCGACCAGGCGGCCTACGAGAAGGGCCTCGCGGCACTTCCGGCCGCGGCCGCGGCCGCGGCCGCGGTCGGCTGCAGCCGTTGTGCGACCTGGCTGAAGCCGGCCTCCGATGAGCTCTCCTACCTCGACAACTTCCGCCTGCATGCCCAGCGCCTGCGGCCGGTGGCCGAGATCCTCGCCGACCACGGCATCCGCCTCGGCCTCGAGTACGTCGGGCCGAAGACCAGCCGCGACGGCCGGCGCTACGAGTTCATCCACACCCTGCCGCAGCTCCTCGAGCTCTGCGGCGCCATCGGCACCGGCAACACCGGCCTCCTGCTCGATAGCTGGCACTGGTATACGGCCCACGAGACCCTCGACGACCTCAAGCGCCTCGACAACCGCCTGGTGGTGCAGGTCCACATCAACGACGCCCCGGCCGGCGTGCCGGTCGACGAGCAGCGCGACAATGTCCGCGATCTCCCCGGCGCCACCGGCGTCATCGACCTCGCCGGCTTCCTCGCCGCCCTCGCGGGCATGGGCTACGACGGCCCGGTCACCCCGGAGCCTTTCCGTGCCGACCTGCGCCAGTCCCCGCCGGCCGCGGTCGCCCGCCAGGTCGGCTCGGCCCTGACCAAGGTCTGGCACGCCGCCCGCCTGGCGGTCTGAGGCGCCGGTTGGCCTGCGCGTCAGGGGTGCCGACAGGCACGAGCCGCGGTGCGGAATGCCACACGGGAGAAGCATGCCATGCCCGGCACTCGTATGGAACACCACGGCGTTGAGCTGTTGATGCCGTTGCGGCTCGTGGACGCGTCTGCGTCTGTGGACACTCGCGCTCCAGGTGGCGCTGCAGAGCGATGTCTCGCACTGTTCTATCCGGCGCACCACGCCAGTCGTCTCCCGGGCACTGCCGGCGCCCGGGAGGTCCACGGACGGCGCCGTGGACCTACGTGCTGCACCGGGGATCTGGGTGTCGTGGCGTCTGGATCCATCCGGATGCGGCGGCCGTCAGCCGCCTCTGCGGTGTCGCCGCGGGTGCTGTGGCCGCGACGGCCCGAGAGCCGTGCGGCGGGTGCCGCGCGGCGTCGCGGCATGGGTCGGCTCGTCTGGCCTCTCGTGTTGTGCCTGGCCCTGGTGGCGGGCGCGGTCGGCGCTGCCGAGTA
>JAAYZO010000473.1 GCA_012514865.1 Lentisphaerota bacterium
ACGCTGTCCCCTCGTCGCTCCTTCGCTCTCGCTCAGATGCTCCTCGGGGGCAGCGTCGCTCGCCTGCTTGGGCCTGTGAGTCAACTACCTCGCTCGTTGAGCGGCCCGTGGCTGCCAGTCCGCGCTGCCGCGTCTTCGCTTCTGGCGCTTGCCTCGCCGCGCGGGCGCGCGGCTTTGGCGCTGTCGCGGCCCGGGCTGCCCTCGCTCGGCATGCGATGGCTGAAGACTGATACACGGGCCTTACCAGTCTCACCTTCGTCGCCGCCTTCGGGGGCTCCTCGGGGACCACACGGCTTGTCTGGCCGGCTGCGGTGGCCGCCTATCGGCGGCCTGCCGGATTCAGGCGACCACGCCAATTCTTTCCCGGGTTGGTCGTGATACCCGGCACCGCATCCATCGTCGTCGCTATCTGCCTGGAGCCGCTTAGACCGCGTCACGTGGTCGGCGCCCCTTGGCTGGCCGCGCAGCCCGCGACCCGTTCGTGTCCCCGGCGAGACGATTCAAGCGCAGCGCCGGCCCCAGCCGGTGGTGCGGATAGGCTGGAGCCGGTCACGGCTGCGGTGGCCGCCGCCTTTCGGCGGCCTGCCGGATTCAGGCCTCCGTCTTCGTTTCGGACTGTGGGGCGGCTGCGCCGGGCGCAGGACCCGCCGTGGTCGCGGTGGGCGCCGCGGTGGGCGTCGTGGTCGCTGTCGGCGCCGCTTGGGCCATGCTGCTCGCCGTCGCCGGGCCATGCCAGCCCTCGGGGTAGCGCTGATAGCTGCGAGCCTCTTCCTCGCGCCGGCGGCGTGCGGCCGCCCGCCAGATGCGATACACGATGTAGGCGATGATGGCCAGGATCACCAGTATGGGCACCACCACGCCGAGCCCACGCACGATGGCGTTGACTGCATGCACCAGGTTGCGTACGGCGTCCTTGAGCGCTTGGGTGAAGCCCCACTCCCCGGTAGATGCGGTCAGGATGACTCCCGCCTCGTAGATGCTCATGGTGAGCGTGGAGTAGCTGGTGTGCTCATCCAGATAGCGGAGCCGCCCTTTGAGCTCTTCCAGTTGCTGCTGCGCCGAGGTGAGCACCTGCTGGACCTGCAGGATATCGTCCACGGTCTTGGCCTTGGCCAACAGAGCCAGCAAGGCTTTCACATGCGCGTCGGAGTTGGCGATGCGGGCCTGCAGGTCCACGTACTCCTCGGTCACGTCCTGGGTCTGGACCTGCCGGTTCTTCACCACGCCCAAGTTGCCTGCGTCGGCCAGTGCCTTGGTGAACGATGTGGCCGGTACTCGGATGGCGATGGATCCGCTCCGCATGCCCGAGCCCTCGGCAGCCGCGTACGAAGCGGAACTGACCAGATAGCCGCCGTAGCGGTCGGCCAGAAGCAGGGCCTGGTCGAATACGGCCTCGAACTTCCCGGCCTCGACCTCTATCTCTACTAGAGCGTCACTGATGACCTTCTGCCCTGACGTGCCCTCGAGCGCGGCCAAAGCGCCCCCTGGTGTCGTCGCCGAGGCGGCACTCTCCTCACTGTAGCCGCTGCCGGCGACCTGGATGGGCGCTCCCTCGCCATCACCCCGGTCGTAGGCCGGCGCGGGAGCAGCTGTGGTCGCTGTGGCGGCAGCCGTCGTGCGGGTCGCTCCGGCTGCGGTGGTGGTGACTTCGTTCTCCGCCCCGCAACCGCTCACCCCCGCGGCGGCCGCCAGGACGACGATCAAGACCACGACGGAGACTGCAATCAATGAACTGCGTGAACGGACGATCGCCCCGATGCCCCTCATGTCGCACCCCCTTGTCTGACGCCCTGTCGGCCCTCAGACGCGAGGGTGGCGAGACGCGGTTCCGCCTGCCGGGCTGAGGGCAGGCCCGTGTGCCCTGAAGGCGGGGGCCTCGTCGTAGGCGGCCGTCTAGGAGGGGGTGAGTTCGGCGACGTATTCGGCGAGGTCCTCCGCAGTGGCTCCGCCGATGAGGCTGTCGACCACCCGCCCCTGTGCATCGATGATCACCACAGTCGGGATGGCTTGGACGCCGTAGGCGCGCGCGGCCTCGTCCCCACCGAGCATGACGGGGAACTCGAAGCTGCCGGCGCTCATGAAGTCGCGCATGGCTTCCTCGGTGTCGCTCACCGCCAGCACCAGTAGTCCCGCTCTTGCCTGTTCGTCTCGATAGAACCTATCGAGTTCGGACGCCTCCGCCCGGCAGGAGCTTCACCAACTGGCCATGAAGGCCAGCACCAGCGGCTTTCCGCGATACTCGCTGAGCGACACCTTGGTGCCGTCGAGAGTCACCCCACTGACGTCCGGCGCCGGCTCGCCGCCCGAGTCTGCCGTCGCCGTGGTCGCGCTGCCGCCCGTGGTCGTGACGCCGCCGGCCGTCGTATCGGGCGACGCAGAGCCGCAGGCCGCCGCTCCCAGAGCGAGCGCCAACAGTAGCAGCACGGTGGCGGCCGACCTCATCGGTCCGCCTTGCCGGCGCGGCCCACACCGGCCGTCTTGGGCTGTTTCGATCCCGCCGCGGCCGCCTTCGCGGGCGCGCCCTTGGCGGCCACCACGGGACGGGCGCGGCCGTGGGTCTCGAACCACCACATGCCGGCTATGCCGATGATGAACAGGCCGATGCTGATCCACTGCTGTTGCGTGAGCCCCAGAGCCACCGCCGGGTTGGTGCGGATGAACTCCACCAGGAAG
>JAAYZO010000474.1 GCA_012514865.1 Lentisphaerota bacterium
CGGCCAGGGCTGTTTGAAGGTCCGGTTCTGGCACCCCTTCAGGGTGACCTGGCGAGCGCTGACGCGATCGTCGATCAGCCCTGGCCACCGGCGCCGGCGGTTTGCCGGATGGCGGCCGGGTGGTATGCTACAGTCCTTACAGCCGTTCGGACCGGTGTCCCGGCCGCGGCCCGTGGCGGGCATGTACGAAACGCAGACGCGTGAGGAGAGTGACCATGGCAGAGGAAATGGTGCGGTTCGGCCTGTTGGGTGCGGGGAGTATCGCGATCTACCGTCACGCCCCCGAGATCTCCTCCCACCCCTGTGCCAAGATTGTCGCCATCTATGACCCGATCACCAGCCGCGCCGAGTGGCTGGCCGAGCAGTACGGCGGCGAGGTCGAGGCCAGCGAGAAGGCCCTCCTGGCGCGCCAGGACATCGACGCGGTGGTGGTGGCGACTCCCAATGCGCATCACGCCCGGCTCACCCTCGCCGCCCTCAAGGCCGGCAAGCACGTCCTCTGCGAGAAGCCCATGGCCACCAGCCTGGCCGACGCCAAGAAGATGCTCAGCGCCGCCAAGCGCGCCGGTCGCAAGCTGATGATCGGCCACAACCAGCGCCTGATGCCGCCCCACATCAAGGCCAAGCAGCTCCTGCGTGACGGCGCCATCGGCGAGGTGCTGTCGTTCCGCACCAGCTTCGGCCACGGCGGCCCGGAGATGTGGTCGCAGGACAAGGGGGCCCACACCTGGTTCTTCAAGAAGGAAGAGGCCTTCGTCGGCAGCATGGGCGACCTGGGCGTGCACAAGGCCGACCTGATCCGCTGGCTCCTCGACAGCGAGGTGACCGAGGTCGGCGCCTTCGTCGAGACCCTGGCCAAGTGCAACGATAAGGGCCAGCCGATCACCGTCGACGACAACGCCGTCTGCATCCTGCGCCTGGCCAACGGCAGCGTCGGACAGCTTACGGCAAGCTGGACCTACAGCGCCGCCGAAGACAACGTCACCATCCTCTACGGCACCAAGGGCCAGATGGTCATCGGCGCCAACCCGGAGTTCCCGGTCGAGGTCATGCTGCGCAACGGCGAGATGGCCCAGTACAAGGTCGGCGGCGTCTCGACCAACGAGGCGCAGCTCCCCAGCGGCATCCCGGATGCGTTCATCGACGCGGTCCTCGACGACGTCGAGCCGGAGATCAGCGGCAGGGAGGGCCTCAAGGCCCTGGCCATCGTCCTGGCCTGCCTGGAGAGCGCCGCCAGCCGCCAGATTGTCAAGGTCGCCTACTGACACACACCGCGACCGGGCTTGACCGCACCTCCGCCGGCCACGGCGCCGCCCCGCACCCGGGGACAACGGCGCCGTGGCGGCCGCTGAAAGGACCACGCCATGGCCTTCCTTGACGACCGCTACCTCCTGAGCGGCGACACCGCCGTCGGGCTCTATGAGGGCGTGCAAGCCCTGCCGATCATCGACGCCCACAACCACGCCGATGTCCGCGCCCTCGCCGAGGACCGGCATTTCTCCGACATCTGGGAGGCCGAGGCCGCGACCGACCACTACGTCTGGGAGTGCCTGCGCAAACGCGGCGTGCCCGAGCGCCTCCTCACCGGCGCGGCCGACAACCGCGACAAGTGGCAGGCCCTCGCGGAGGCCTTCCCCGACCTGGTCGGCAACCCGACCTACGAGTGGGTCCACCTCGACCTGAAACGCCGCTTCGGCATCGAGGCGACGATCGACCGCGACAGCGCCGCGGCGATCTGGGAGCGCACCCGCGCCGCCCTGGCCGAGCCCGGCATGAGCCAGCAGGCCCTCATCCGCGCCATGGGCGTCGAGGCGATGTGCTCGACCGACGACCCGGTCGACTCCCTCGAGCACCACCAGCGGCTGCAGTCGTCGCCCCTCGCCGGCGTCGTCCGACCGACCTTCCGCCCCGACCGCGCCATGGCCATCTTCAAGCCCGACTGGCGTGACTACGTCGGCCGGCTCGAGCAGCGCGTCAACGGGCGCTTCGAGCATGTCCGCGACCTCGTCGCAGCCCTCCAGGTCACCCACGACTACTTCGCCGAGAACCGCTGCGTCGCGAGCGACCACGGCGTCGAAGTCCCGTACGGCTACCAGGTCAGCGAGGCCGACGCTGATGCGGCCTTCTGCAAGGCCCGCCGCGCCCAGGCACTCAGCCCGGCCGAGTGCGTCGGCTTCATGTCCTATATCCTTAATGAAGTCGCCGAGATGGACGCCGCCAAGGGCTGGGTCTTCCAGCTCCACATGGGCGCCGTGCGTGACGTCCGCGAGCGCCTCCGCCAGGACCTCGGACCCGACACCGGCGGCGATGTCTCCGACCACGCCACCGAGTTGCTGCGGCCGCTCAACCCGCTCCTGAACCGCTTCGACGACCGCCTCCAGATCGTCCTGTACCACCTCAACCCGATCCACACCGGCACCCTGGCGCAGCTCACGCGTGCCTACGGCGCCAAGGTCAACCTCGGCGTCGCCTGGTGGCTGAACGACTCCTGGATCGGCATGAAGCGCCAGCTTGAGTACATCGGCAGCGTCGACGCCCTCATGAATCTCGCCGGGATGGTCTCGGATTCGCGCAAGGTGATGTCCTACGGCAGCCGCCACGAGATGTTCCGGCGCACCCTGGCCGACGTGGTCGGCGCCATGGTCGACCGCGGCCAGATGCCCCTGCGGCTCGCCGAGCGCCTGGTGACGCACCTGTGCTACGAGCGCCCGAAGACGCTCTTCGGGCTCGTATGAACGATCGCGCGGTGGGGCTGCCGACGCCGTGGCGGCTCGTGGACGCATTCGCGTCTGTTGACACTCGCGCTCGAGCACACATGGCGCCTGATCGAGAGAGCACCCTGCGACCCATCGTCGCCACAACCAAGGAGATCCACCATGACCGACAAGACTGTCATCCTCTCGGCCTTCCTCGATGAGAGCGTCCCGGTCGAGGACCGCAAGGACCTCGAACAGCAGCTCCTCGTCGGCCAGGCCCTCGGGCTGAAGTACTGGACGCCCCGCTTTGTCTTCGACCCCGAGACCGGCGCCAATGCCAACATCGTGACCCTGCCGCCGGCCAAGGTCAAGGCCATCGCCGCGCGCAGCCGCGAACTGGGCTTCCGCATCGGCTGCATCGGCACCGCCGTCGGCAAGGTCAAGCTGGCCGACGTCAGCGACGGCAATGCCGCGCCGTACCGCACCCATGCACAGCACATGGAGTTCCTGCAGCAGGCCATCGAGGTGGCCCACCTCTGCGAGGCGAAGTTCCTGCGCGCCTTCTCGTTCTACCCGCCGCGCGGCGCCGACCCGGAGACCTACTACCGCGAGGCGGTCGACCGCCTCGGCGCCATGACCGCGGCCTGCCAGAAGGCCGGCGTGATCTACCTCCTCGAGCCCGAGCCGAACCTCATCGGCTCCAACAGCGACCGGATGCTGCGCCTGGTCAAGGACATCAACAACCCGTACCTCCTCGTCAATCCCGACGCCGCCAACATGCACGTGCAGGGCTACGACGGCTTCGATGAGTACCTCAAGGTCGCCCAGGCCGGCTGCCTCGGCTTCATGCATATCAAGGACTACACCGAGCCCTGCCCCAAGGCCATCGCCGTCGACGAAGAGGCCCTCAAGCACTTCGGCTCGGTCGACGTCGGCCTCTCCGGCCATGACCGCATCATGGCCGACCTCGCCCAGCGCCTCCCCGGCATCAACGCCCAGCTCCGCGCCCTCGGCGCCGAGGCCCTCGTCCTCGATGTCGAAGGCCATATGAAAGGCGGCGGCCAGTTCGGCGGCTGGAGCGGCCCGGATGGCATCGGCGTGGCCGTGCGGGCCCTCCTGGCCATGCTCAGGGACCACGGCATCGACGCCGTCCTGCGCCAGTACGGCGATATCCGCAAGAAGTGACCGACCGCAGCGCCCCGCGCCCGACCGGACGCGGGGCGTGCGACGGCCAACCCAGACCCACCCATCTGAGCCCCGCGCCCGACCGGACGCGGGGCTCAGCCGTGCCAGGCGTAGAGGACGGTGTGCGCGTGGGCCCCAACCTGGCAGGTGTAGCCGGCCGCCGTCAGCATCGGCATGAGCCGCGACACCGGCCGGTAACGCAGCGTGAAGGGCAGGCGCTCACCCGTAACCTGGTGACGGTTGATCTTGCCGGTCAGGAGGTAGTACCACAGCCGCGCGGTGCCCTTGAGTTCGCCTTCGGGAACCCGGCGGGACAGTCCGCCGATCAGGCGGATGTTCCATCCGTCTCTAAGCTGAAACCATTGCCATGCAGTGCTTTGTCGGATTTTCGCCTTAGTTGTGTAGTCACTAATATAGGTTTATTTTACAAGCATAGTTGCAATACAAATATAGACCC
>JAAYZO010000475.1 GCA_012514865.1 Lentisphaerota bacterium
CCCGAGCTGTGCTCGCGGCTGAACCGCCTGCACATGCGGGCGCTGCTCCCGTCGAGTGTGCGTGGCGCGGCGCTGTGCATTGTCTCGACGCACCACGTCGCCGACCGCCTGCGCGAGGTCCTGGGCGTCCCGGCCGCGCGGCTGGCGGTGGTGCCCCTCGGCGTCGATGCGGCACGCTTCGGCGCCCCGGCGCCGCGGCCGCGCCTGCCGGGGCTGCCGGAGGAGCGCCCGTACCTCCTCTTCGTCGGCAATCTCGAGCCCAAGAAGGGCATCGACACCCTCCTGGATGCCTACGCCATCGCCGCCTGCGCCAGCCGCTTCGACCTGGTGGTCGCCGGCCGTGCCGCCTGGCGCTGCGCCGGCGTGCGGCGCCGCCTGCTGCACTGGCCGTCGCCGGGCCGGGTGCACTGGCTGGGCCGGGTGACGGGGGCGGCCCTGCCGGGGCTGATGCAGCATGCGGCGGTGCTGGTCCAGCCCTCGTTGGAGGAGGGCTTCGGCATGCCCGTCCTGGAGGCCATGGCCGCCGGCACCCCGGTGCTGCACAGCGACCACCCGGCCCTGATGGAGGCGGCGGGGGGGGCCGGGCTGGCCTTCCGGCTCGGCGGCGCCGCTGATCTCGCCGGCCGTCTGGACGCCCTCCTGGGTGACGCGCCCTGGCAGGCCGAACTCGCGGCGGCAGGACGCGAACGCGCCGCGGCGCTGCCCTGGCGGCGCTGGGGCGCCGCGGCCGCCGGGCTGCTCAAGGCCGCCGCCGGCATGGCCGCGCCGCGCTGAGCGCCGGCGGGCCGGCGGCGGTCGAGAAGAGACCCCAGGGACTCAAGGGGGCAAGGGGGGCCGCCGCCGTGGGCGGCACGGTGGAGGTCCGTCGACGGGAACGGGGAACACCTTGCCAGGCGTCGGCCGACTCCGCCTGCACTGAGCTGCGACAGGCAGCCGCGGCAATGTGCCATAATGGCGCACTCACGCGCCGGCGGCGATGCCGATGGCGTATGGGTGACCCCCTTGTCCTGAGGCGCCAACGGCCTTTCTTACGCATCTGCACAGACTTGGCAGCACATCTGCTTGCGGGGGAAGTGACACGCACAACCCTCATTAAGGAAAGGTGGTTGCCATGGATATGGAGAAGTTCACTGAGAAGAGTCGCGAGGCCCTGTTGGGGGCGCAGCAGTTGGCGGCGACGCAGCAGCATCAGGAGGTCACCGGCCTGCATCTGCTCAAGGCCCTCCTGGGTCAGTCCGAGGGCCTGATTCCGGCGCTGCTGGGCAAAGCTGGCCAGGACGCGTCGGGTCTGGAGCGTGCGGTGGACCGCGAGCTGTCGCGGCTGCCGCGGGTGCAGGGTCCGGGTGCGGGGCAGGTGTACGCGGGGCGGGATCTGTCGCAGGTGCTGCACAAGGCCCAGGACGAAGCCGGGTTATTGAAGGACGACTACGTCAGTGTCGAGCATCTCCTGCTGGCGCTGATGGAGCAGGGCGGCCGGGTCGGGGCGGTGCTGGCGGGTGCCGGCCTGAACCGCGATGGCATCCTGGCGGCGTTGCGGGAGGTGCGCGGCAATCAGCGTGTGACCAGTCCGACTCCGGAGGGCACCTTCCAGGCGCTCGAGAAGTACGGCCGCGACCTGACGGCGCTGGCGTCGCAGGACAAGCTCGACCCGGTGATTGGGCGTGACGAGGAGATCCGCCGGGTCGTGCAGATTCTGTCGCGGCGCACGAAGAACAACCCGGTGCTGATCGGCGAGCCGGGCGTCGGCAAGACGGCGATTGTCGAGGGCCTGGCCCTGCGCATCGTCCACGGCGACGTCCCCGAGGGCCTGAAGAAGCGCCGTGTGGTGGCGCTGGACCTCGGCGCGCTGATTGCCGGGGCGAAGTTCCGCGGCGAGTTCGAGGAACGCCTCAAGGCGGTGCTCAAGGAGGTCACCTCGGCCTCCGGCGAGATCATCCTGTTCATCGACGAACTGCACACCGTGGTGGGCGCGGGTGCGGCCGAGGGCGCCATGGATGCGGGCAACCTCCTGAAGCCGATGCTGGCGCGCGGCGAGCTGCACTGCATCGGCGCGACGACGCTGGACGAGTACCGCCAGCATATCGAGAAGGACAAGGCCCTGGAGCGCCGCTTCCAGTCGGTCCTGGTGGTGCAGCCCTCGGTCGAGGAGAGCATCTCGATTCTGCGCGGCCTGCGTGAGCGCTACGAGGTCCACCACGGCGTGAAGATCCGCGACGCGGCGCTGGTGACGGCCGCGGTGCTCTCGGATCGCTATGTGGCCGACCGCTTCCTGCCGGACAAGGCGATCGACCTGGTCGACGAGGCGGCGGCGCGTCTGCGCACCGAGATTGACAGCCGTCCGCGGGCTCTGGATGAGGCGTCGCGTCGTCAGATGCAGATCGAGATCGAGCTCACGGGCCTGCGCCAGGAGAAGGACGCGGCCTCGCAGCAGCGCCTGGTCAAGCTGGAGAAGGAGCTCGCCGAGGTGAAGGCGCGTGCCGACGCCTTGCAGGCGCGCTGGGAGAACGAGAAGAAGGCGATCGGCGAGCTGCGCGAGATGCGCGAAGCGCTCGAGGTGGCGCGCTCGAATCTGGCCAAGGCCGAGCGCGTCTACGACCTCAACCGCGCCGCGGAGCTGCGCAATGGGACCATCCCGAATCTGCAGCAGCGCATTGCCGCAGCCGAGACGGCGATCAAGTCGGGCAATGGTGACCGCCTGCTCAAGGAGGAGGTGGACGAGGAGGACGTCGCGGAGATTGTCAGCCGCTGGACGCACATTCCGGTGACGCGTCTGGTGCAGGGCGAGCGCGACAAGATCCTGGCTCTGGACGACCGCCTGCACGAGCGTGTGATTGGCCAGGAGGAGGCGGTCACGGCCGTCGCCGAGGCGATCCTGCGGGCCCGGGCCGGGCTGAAGGACCCGCGACGGCCGGTCGGCAGCTTCATCTTCCTGGGGCCGACCGGCGTCGGCAAGACCGAGCTGGCCAAGACCCTGGCCGAGGCGCTCTTCGACGACGAGCGCGCCATGATCCGCATCGACATGAGCGAGTACATGGAGAAGCACGCCGTGGCGCGCCTGATCGGGGCGCCGCCCGGGTACATCGGCTTCGAGCAGGGCGGCCAGCTCACGGAGGCCGTGCGCCGGCGGCCTTACGCGGTGATCCTCTTCGACGAGATCGAGAAGGCCCACCCGGATGTCTTCAACCTGCTTCTGCAGGTCCTGGACGACGGCCGGCTCACCGACTCGCATGGCCGCACGGTCGACTTCCGCAATACGGTCATCATCATGACCTCGAACATCGGCAGCCGCGCCATCGTCGAACACGACGGCGGCGACTTCGAGGCCATGCGCGGGCGGGTCATGGAGGAACTCCGCCATGTCTTCCGCCCGGAGTTCCTGAACCGCACCGACGACGTGGTCGTCTTCCACCGCCTGGGGCGGGACCACATCCTGCGCATCGTCGACCTGCAGATCGTCGACTTCGCCCGCCGCCTGGAGTCGCGGCGGATCACCCTCGAGGTCAGCGCCGCGGCGCGCCAGGGCCTCGCCGACGAGGGCTACGACCCGGTGTACGGCGCCCGGCCGCTGAAGCGCGCGATCGCCAGGCAGCTCGAGACCCCGATCTCGCGCCTGATCGTCTCCGGCACGCTCGCCGACGGGGGGCGGGTCAGCGTGGATCTCGTCGACGGACGGTTC
>JAAYZO010000476.1 GCA_012514865.1 Lentisphaerota bacterium
CTCATCGACAGGGCCTGCACCATCTGCGGAGAGGTGGCTGAGTGGTCGAAGGCGGCGGTCTCGAAAACCGTTGAACGGCTTGCCGTTCCGAGGGTTCGAATCCCTCCCTCTCCGCCATTGAACAACAAGGACTTGCGGCGCTGTGCTGTAGGTCCTTTTTTCTTTCCCTGGCGAAGTGTTGCAACAATGTTGCAACAAAATCCAAGGGGTGCTATGGTGTGCTAAGACAGGAGAAAGCACGCCATGAAGAAGCACCCCGCCGTCACCGTCGCTGCCAACACCGACCCCACCAAAAGAGGCGTCACCGTCGCCGCGGCTGTCTCGACGGTCCGAGGCGTTGAGCGGCAGCGCTTCATCGTTTCATGGCCCGAGGGCGGGAAGCGGCACCGCAAGTGGTTCACGACCCGGGACCAGGCGGACCGCTTCGCCGAACAGGCCCGGCTTGACCACACCCTCGAGGAACAGCGCCAGGCCATCCTGCAGCGCCGCGTCGGGGAGGCCGACGCCGGGAAGCTGTCAGCGGAGAACCTTCGGGACGCCGTGGCCGCCCTGGCCCTACTGGCGGGCCGTGGAACGCTTGCAGAGGCCGCCGCGGCTCTGGTCCGGGACATCGAGGCCCGACGCCGTGACGTGCCCACCGTGGCCGCGCTGGCGGCATCCTACCAGAGCGCCAGCGAAGCGGCCGGGCTGCGCCCGCGCTCCCTCGGGGACCTACGCACCCGGCTGGCCAGATTCGTCGAGGCGTTCGGACCGCGCAAGGTCAACATGGTCTCGTCGGCCGACGCCCGCGCCTGGCTTGAAGGTCTGAGAACCAGAGACGGGAAGCCGCTGGCGCCCCTGTCGCTGCAGCACTTCCGCTTTGCCGTGAGCGGCCTGTTCGGCTATGCCATCGAGCATGGCCACATCGAGGCCAACCCCATCGCCGCCGTGTCACACTCTCGACGCGCCCGGGGGAGCAACCGCATGGAGAGCACCGCCGAGATACTGACCCCCGGCGAGGCTAAGGCCCTGCTCGCCGCCGCGCTGGAACACGCGCCCGCCATGGTGGCGCCGCTGGCCCTCGGGTTGTTCGCTGGGGTCAGGACCGCCGAGCTTGCCCGAATGACCTGGAACGACACGTCAACCTTGCCAAGGGACTTGTCAGCATCACCGGGGATATCGCCAAGAAGCGGAGCATACGCAACGTTGAAATGCCCGCCGTGCTGCGGTCCTGGCTGGCCGTGGCGCCGTCACAGCAGGGGCCGGTCACGCCGCAGGGCCACCGCCGCCTGCTGGTGCTTGCCAGGGGCAAGGCGGGGCTGGCGCGCTGGCCGCACAACTGCCTCCGGCACTCGTTCGCGACCTACCACCTTGAGACCTACCGCGACGCCAGGGCCACCAGCCTAGCCCTTGGGCATCGCGGCGGGGACGACCTGCTGTTCGAGCACTACAGGACCCTTACCACCCCCGAGGCCGCGGCGGAGTACTGGAAGATCGAGCCGCCGGCTAAGGCCGCGGCGTCTGGCTGGTCGGTCGTTCACGCGGGCTGAACCCTACCCGACACACCCGACACACCCGACATTCCGCCCCTGCCGTCGGCCCCGTACCCCTACCCGAAACACCCGACACACCCGACATTCCGCCCCGCCGTCGGCCGGCGGTGC
>JAAYZO010000477.1 GCA_012514865.1 Lentisphaerota bacterium
ATCTGCCCGCTCTTGCGGTCGAACAGGATGCCCGAGTAGGCTGGGATGGCGCTGTACTCCTCGTACTGCGCCCGCACCCGCGAGGGGATAAACTGGCCGGAGTCCAGGCCCTCGCCCACGCCGGCCAGGACGTACTTGCGTACCGACTCGTTGACCCGGTTGCGCGCCCGATCCATTGCCTTGCTGCGCTGGAGGTCGTTCATCTCCTGCCAGTCGGGCGATGCGGTCAGTTCGTCCATCGCCTGCTTCATGAGCGGTGCCGCCTGCTCCAGGATGGCAAGCCGCTGCTCGACGGTCAGTTCGATGGGGTTGCCGTCCACGGTGATCGACGCGCCGGGCGCCGCGACGGACTTGCCCATGCGGACCCACTCAGGGTTCTCGCTCATCAGTTCGTTCGCGTCGCGCAACTCGCGGTCCATCCGCGCATAGCCCTCGCGCAACGGCTGCGTGTTGCGCGTCGTGAGAAAGTCCTTGACCAGCGGCAGCGTTGCCAGTCGCTCCACGGCGGTAAGGGGCCGGTCCTTGGCCGCCCCCGGCACCACGCGGTCGCCCGCCACGGCGCCCACCGCGAGCCCCAGGAGGGCGAGCGCCTGCTGTCCGCCGCCGCCCAGCACGTCCTGGATGGCAAACTCGATCTGGCGCGGGCTGATGCCGAGCACCCGCCCGATCTCCACGGCGGCGCGCCCGGTCTTTTCGTCGTACTGGAGACGCGCGGGCCTGTTCTCCTCGCCCTGCGGGATGATGTCCTGCTCGCGGAACACGTCGCGGTTCATGGCGAGCTGCACCAGCGTGCCCGACACCGGGGGCAGGATGCGCGACACGCCCGAGTCGAGCCCCACGGCGGTCTTGAGCCCCGAGGCCACCCCGCGCAGAATCAGGTCGGCGGCGGTATAGTCGCCGTCCTTCCACGCCTGGTCGAGGATCACGTCCTCCATCGTGAGGAACGGGATCAACTGCTCCGGCTTGGGAATGGTGATGGCGATGGGGTACGCCTTGCGCGCCCCGGTCGGGTAGCGCGGGTCGGCCTCTTGCTCGCCGTCCGCCACCATGAACACCCAGTTCCCTTGCTTCTCATAGTCGGGCAGCAGTTCGTAAGTCTCAAACTGCCGGTTGTGCAGCCACAGCAGGAGGCCGCCGATGAAAAGCGGCAGCATCCGGGCGAACGTCGTCTTGGGGTTCTCCCACCCGGCACGCGCTATGCGGTCAAACGCCTGGATCGGCACGTTCAGGAACGGGATGGCTGCGTTCAGCACGCGCATGGTCGTCCCCGCCCGGTCCCAGTTGCCCGTGGCGTTCAGCGTGCGGTGGGAGAGTTCGTAGCCCTCGACGCCCTTGCCCTCTAGCTTCAGGAACACACCCACCCGCGTGCCAATCTCGATATTCTCCGAGAGGGTGGGCAGGGCGCGGGCCAGCAGGCGCAGGGCGTCGTCAAAGCTGCGGACCTTGATGCCCATGCCGCTCTTGGTGCGGCGGGCGTCGAGCACCGACTTGAGGTTGAACTGCTCTATGTAGGTGCCGCCGAGGGCATTGGCCTGCGCCGCGCGGTGGTAGTCGTCGTTCTTGGTGAACGCGGCGATCTGGCCCTTCCACCACGTAATGCCGCCGGGGATAAGCCCCTCCGTCACCCAGGCCGTCGGCATGTCGCGCAGGAGGTTGCGAATGGGGTAGGAAATGCTCTGCTGCACCGCGCCCACCCGCAACGGCGTACTCATGGCGCGTAGCGCCTGCTCCAGCACGCCGAGCTGGTACGCCTCCATGCCCTTGGCGGTCGCGGCCCACTCTACCGGGACGGCGTAGCGCACGTACTCGCCGCCGTCCTTGTAGGTCATGACCTCGTAGCCCTCATCCGCCGTCCAGCCCCGGTCGCGCAGGATGGTCGTCCCGTCCTCGGTCTTGCCGCCCACCACGTCATGATGGGCCTCTTTCACCAGGTCCGGGTACGCCTGCTGCATCGCCTCGTGGAAGAGCTTGGCCGCGTCGTTGCGGGCGATGAGCAGTTGTAGGGTGACGATGTTCTTGTACAGTGCGTCCGCCGGGTCTTTCAGCCGGCGCGTCGAGCCCGCCTCGCTCATGCGCTTGAAGAACACGTCCGGCGCGTCGGCAATCCGGCGCGTGCCGGGCGTCTGGAACTCGTTTAGGTCGAACCCCTCGCGCAGGAACGGTATCCAGTGCGGGTGCTTGGCGGCCATCGCGTCGGCGTCGGCCTGGCTCAAGAGCCCGTGCCGCACGGCCTCGCCCCGCGTCAAGTCCTCCACCTGCGGGCCGAACGCCTGGTAGGTGTCCTCGATCAAGCGATAGGCCGCGTCGCCCACCTTGCGGCGCAAGCCCTCCAGGGCGGCGGCGGGGTCTTTCACGTCCTCCGGCAGCTTCGCCTCGGGATTGTTCCGCAGAATGTCCTCCATCCGGCGAATCTCGGCATAGTCCCAGAACTCGCCCCAGTGCTTCTCGACGGGCTCCAGCACCTTGAGGATGCCGATGGAGGCCGGGTCGTCGAGCCGCCCGTACTGGATCAGCGATTCGCCCCGGCGCACGGCGGCCGTCACGCGCTCGGCGGCCCACTCCACCGGGATACCCGTCTGCTTCTGCAAGCGCCAGAAGCGGTGGAAGCGGTTCAGGAACCGGGTGCGGAAGGTCGAAACGCGCTCCGTCCACGACTTGCGTACAGCGGGCGCTACCTCGCGGCTTGCGCGCACGCGGGCATACTCGCCATCCGGGTCCGGCGTCGCGGGCGTCGTGCCCCTGCCGGTCGGCGGTGTGGGCGGTGTGGGCGGCGTCGTGCCCCCACCACCAGCGGCGGGCTGCGCCGCGGGCGGCTTTTGGGCAGGCGGGATGGTCGCGCTCGTCATGGTCGGCGGCACGTTGACTTGGGGCGCCTCGGCGGGGGCTGGCGGCGCTTCGCCCGTCTCGGCCACTTCCGCCACCATCTCGTCCAGCGCCCGCGACGCCTCTTCCATCGCCCCGGCGTCCGTCGAGGCCCGCTCCTGCGCCCGCTCGATGAGCCGCGCAAACACGTTGGGGCCAACCCGCGCCCGCACGTCTTCGGGCAGCCGCGCGTCGAGGAACCGCGCCTGCTCCACGGCCTCGGTGGGCCACTCGGAGAGCGGGAACGCGGTCAGGTCGTCGCCGTCCACACGGGCGAGCGTCACATTGCCGTCGGGGTCCACCCGCGCCTCGACGCCTAGCCCGCTGTTGCGCGCCACGCTGGTGCGACCCGTGGGGATACCCTCGGGGGCGGTGCTTAGGTCGTCCACCAGGGCGCGCGTGTAGGGGTCCGAGTCGATTCCCGTTCGCATGTAGTTGAGCAGGCCCTGCCGCACGGATTCGGGGGTGCCAAAGCCATTCGCTGTCGTGAGCAGGCGCCTGTTCGTCTGCCAGATGCGATCAGCGATGAACTTGCCTTGGTCCTTGGCGGCCGTCACCTGGCGGAAGAAATCCTGCTCTGGCATTCCGACCGTGGGCAGGATGTACTTCTCCACCCACTCGGTTTGTGCGCCGTATCCTTGGCGGTACGGCAAGCCCAAAGATTCGGCCACCCGCTGCGTGATGGCCTGTGTGATGCCCTCGTTGAGGTTATCGGAGATGCCACGCGGGCGACCACCCATCACCGCAT
>JAAYZO010000051.1 GCA_012514865.1 Lentisphaerota bacterium
ACGAAGCCGGCGAAGTCGGCGAGGTCGACCTGACTCGAGAGCAGGTCGGTCATGTGCACATCGACACTCTCGAAGCCGGCGCGGTCGAAGGCCGCGGCCATTTCGACCTGGCCATTGATGCCCTGCTCGCGCAGGATGGCCATGCGCGGCCGGGCCCCGGTGCCGATGGTGAACGGGCGGGCCGGGTCGTAGGTCAGGTGGAAGGTCATCCCGGGGTCGGCCTCGTCGAGGAGGCTGTCGAACTCCTCCTGGGCCGTGGCCGGGTTGTCGCGGCGGGCCTGCAGGCGGAAGCTCAGCTCGGACCACTGCCGCAGGAGGACGGTCAGGCGCTCGGAGAACACCGGCCGACCGGTGCGGGTCAGGGTCAGACAGCCATCGCCGGAGGGCCGCCCCAGGCGGTGCGTCAGGGCACCCAGGCCGGCGGCGGCCAGGGCCGCCTCGACCTCGAGGAGGTGGCGGTCGTCGACCTGCAGAACCAGGCCGAGTTCCTCGGCGAAGAGCACCGCGAGGTCGTCGTCGCCGAGAGCAGTCAGGTCGCAGGACAGGCCTCTGCGAGCGGCGAAGGCCATCTCGGCGAGCGTCACCAGGAGACCGCCGTCGGAGCGGTCATGGCAGGCCAGGAGCAGGCCGCGCTCGACGAGGGCCTGCACGGCCTCGAAGAGCGCCCGGAGGTCCTCCGGGCGCTCGAGGTCGGGGGCGGCATCGCCGACCTGGTTGTACACCTGGGCCAGGGCCGAGGCGCCGGTGCGGTTGCGGCCGTGCCCGAGGTCGACCAGGAGCAGGGTCGAGGCGGCCACGGGCTTGAGATCGGCGGTGACGGTCCGGCGCACATCGCGCACCGGCGCGAAGGCGGTGACGCAAAGGCTCAGGGGGGCCACCTGCCGGTGGGACTGGCCCTGGCTGTCCTGCCAGACGGTCCGCATCGACAGCGAGTCCTTGCCGACCGGGATGCTCACGCCGAGGCGCGGGCAGAGGTCCATGCCGACGGCGCGCACCGTATCGAAGAGGTTGGCGTCCTCGCCCTCCTCGTTGCAGGCCGCCATCCAGTTCGCCGAGAGCTTCACCTGGCCGATCGGGCCGATGTTGGCGCCGATCAGGTTGAGGATGGCCTCGGCGACCGCCATGCGGCCCGAGGCCGGGGCGTCGATGACGGCGGTGCGCGTGCGCTCGCCGACGGCCATGGCCTCGCCGCTGGTCGCGTGGAAGCCGGTGGCGGTCACCGCCACGTCCGAGATCGGGGTCTGGTACGGCCCGACCATCTGGTCGCGGGCGACCATGCCGGTGATGCTGCGGTCGGCGATGGTGATGAGGAAGGTCTTGCTGGCGACGGCCGGCAGGCGCAGCACCCGCTCCACCGCCTCGGCGACGCTCATCATCGAGGTATCGAGGGGGGCGTGGGTCTCGCGCCGGCGGCGGACCTGTCGCTGCAGGCGCGGCGGGTTGCCCAGGAGGGCATCGAGGTCGAGGTCGATCGGGGTGTTGTCGAAGTGCTCGTCATGGAGGACCAGCCGGCGGTCGCCGGTGGTCTCGCCGATCACGGCCACCTGGCAGCGCTCGCGGCGGCACAGGGCCAGGAACCCCTCGAGGTCCTCGCGGGCGACTGCCAGGACATAGCGTTCCTGGGCTTCGCAGCACCATATCTCCATGGGGCTCATGGAAATCTCTTCGTTGTGGACGCGGCGCAGCTCGAAGCGCGCGCCGACCTCCTCGACCAGCTCCGGGCAGCCATTGGAGAGGCCGCCGGCGCCGATGTCGTGGATGGTCAGGATGGGATTGTGCTCGCCCATGGCCATGCAGGCGCTGATGACCTCCTGGCAGCGCCGCTGCATCTCGGCGTTGTCGCGCTGCACCGAATCGAAGTCGAGGTTCTCGGCGTTGCTGCCGGTATCCATCGACGACGCCGCCCCGCCGCCGAGGCCGATGCGCATGGCCGGCCCGCCAAGCTGGATCACGCAGGCGCCCACCGGCAACGGCCGCTTGCCCGTGTGCTGGCGCTTGATGTTGCCCATGCCGCCGGCCAGCATGATCGGCTTGTGGTAGCCGCGCTGGCGGCCGTTGTGCGTCTCCTCGTAGGTCTTGAAGAACCCGCAGAGCTGCGGGCGGCCGAACTCGTTGCCGAAGCCGGCGCCGCCGATCGGGCCCTCGATCATGATCTCCAGCGGCGTGGCCAGACGCCCCGGGAACTCGGCCTGGCGGCGTTCCCACGGCATCACAAAGCCGGGCACCTCGAGATTCGAGACCATAAAGCCGCTCAGGCCGGCCTTGCTGCGGCCGCCGATGCCGGTGGCGCCCTCGTCGCGGATCTCGCCGCCGACGCCCGTGGCGGCCCCGGCGAACGGGCTGATCGCGGTCGGGTGGTTGTGTGTCTCGACCTTGATCATGATGTCGGCCTGCGCCTCGCCGTAGCGGTAGGCATGCGGCGCAGCGGGGTCGACCTCGAACCAGCGGTCCGGGAAGCCCTCGATCACCGCCGAGTTGTCGCGGTAGGCGCTCAGGGTGCCGGCGGGGTGCGCCGCGTGGGTATTACGGATCATGTCGAACAGCGAGAGATCCTGCGCCTCGCCGTCGACCACCCAGGAGGCCTTGAAGATCTTGTGGCGGCAGTGCTCGCTGTTGACCTGGCCGAACATCACCAGCTCGACGTCGGTGGGGTTGCGCCCCAGGTCGCGGCACATCGCGTAGAGGTAGTCGACCTCGGCAGGACTCAGCGCCAGGCCCATCGACACATTCGCCTCGACCAGCGCCTCGCGACCGCGGCTCAGGACATCGACGGTCCGCAGCGGCGCCGGCTGGCGGTGCTCGAAGACATCGCCGACCTCGCGGTAGACACCCTGGGTCATGCGGTCATGCAAGAGCGGCAGCAGCGCCCCGAGAGCCGACAGCGGCAACGGCCGGCCGGAGCCGTCTCGGACCTCGTACCAGATGCCGCGCTCGACCCGCCGGATGGCGGTCAGGCCGCAGTTGTGGAAGATGTCCGTGGCCTTGCTCGACCACGGCGAGATGGTGCCCTTGCGCGGGATCACGTAGAAGCCATGCGCGCTGGCCTCGTGACGGCCGCTCGAGGCCAGCAGCGCCAGGGCCTTGCCCCAGGTCTCGTCGTCCGGCGCCGCCTCGGCATCGACCAGGTACACCAGCGTCGCGTCGATCCGCGACAGCCCGGAGGAAAGCCCCAGACGACCGGCACGCTCGAGCAGCGCCGCCGCACGGAAATCAGAGAGGGCACGCCCCCCCCGCAGGATGATCGGTTCCATAGCGCCCGTTTCGCGTTGTGTGGCTGACCACGGGTGATCGGAGGCCACCCGCGGAAGTGCGCGTAACATACCGCCGCGACGATACCGCCGCCATGCCCGGAGGCACCGGAGTGCATGACAGGTTTGTCGGCTGAGCGGGACTTGGGATTCATCTCGCCTGCAGGTCGTAGTGACACCTGTAGAACAGGTCCCGACAGGGTGCCCAGTCCTAACCTGGGAGAGTCCAAATCGGGATCGGGATCGCTATCGAAATCGCCAAGAGTGCCGCTGTGACAGGAAAGGGCCAGACGTCGATCCCGATCCTCCGGGTAGACCTGGGCCTCGCGGCCCAGGCCCCCCACAGACCCGTACGAGCGGATTTCCCGCATACGGTTCTTCAGGATGAACGCTTCACTGAGCGTAGACCGAGTGAACCACCCGCGGC
>JAAYZO010000005.1 GCA_012514865.1 Lentisphaerota bacterium
CGCCCCTGACAGGTCAGACAGGTCAGACAGGTCAGACAGGTCAGACAGGTCAGACGGGTCAGACAGGTCAGACGGGTCAGACGGGGCGGGGCCGCGCCACGAGTGGCGTGGCCCCCTCTCCGGCGCCGCCTGGAGCCGGCCCCGCACGGGGCTTCCGCCAGACCGGCCGGCCTGGCGGAAGATCTGTCAGGCGAAGGTGCGCGGGTCGGGGATGGCGACCGGGGCGCCGCCCTTTTCGGCGGAGAGGGTGGCGCAGATGCCGGGGAGGGTGTAGTCCAGGCCGCGGTAGACGTCGATCGGCAGGGGCCGGTCCTGGATCAGGGCGTCGACAAAGTCGTTGAGCATGGCGGCATCGGCACCGCCATGGCCGGCGGCGGCGCTCATGCCCTTGAGGGCGGTTCCGAGCGGCAGGCTGACGCGGCCCTGGAGGTGGGGTATATCGCCGAGGGTAGCGAAGGTGACCGCCTCGGTGGTGCGGGTCTCGAGGGTGCCGCGGGTGCCGAAGACCAGGTAGCGGTGGTAGGCCGGCTCGACGGCATTCTTGAAGCAGGCCAGGAGCTTGATCACGGCGCCCTTCTGCATCGAGACCAGGGCGACGCCGGCGTCCGGCGCCGGGAATTCCGGCTGGACGAGCGAGCCGGTGGTCATGCAGGTGACCGTGGCGGCGCGGTCCTGGAGCATATCGAAGAGCGGCCCGGTCTCGTGGGTGCAGTAGCGAATGGGCGACAGCGAGGCGCGCCAGGTCGGCTGGCCCTGGTCGTCGCGCATGAGGTAGCGTACGTCATGGACGTACTCGCCCTCGAGGTAGTAGGGCGTGCCGATGCGGCCGTCGGCGATCATCTGGCTCCAGGCACGCACGAAGCCCCAGTAGCAGCAGTTCTCCGCGAAGAGGTAGCGCCGGCCGCTGCGGCGGACGGCGCGGACCAGGTCGCGGGCCTCGTCGAGGCTCATCACGGCCGGGACCTCGCAGATGACGTCGCGGCCATGTTCCAGGGCCGCGATGCTCTGGGCGGCATGGCAGGGCGCGGGTGAGGCGACCATGACCACATCGAGGGGGTGCTCGAGGAAGCGCTCGAAGCTGTCGTAGGCCGCGGCGAAGCCCATGCCGCTGGCCTTGAGGTCGGCCAGGATGCTGTCGCGCCGGGCCGGATCGGCGAATTTCGTATCGCAGACCGCCTCGAACCGCAGGTCCGGCCGCCGCGCCACGAGGTGAAGGAGTCTGCCGCGACCGACACCGACCAGGCCTATCCTGAGCATGGCTGACACTCCTCGTTTGCTGCTCCTGCCGGCTGTGCCGCGACGGCGGCCGTGCCGGCCTGACCCCATTCACGCGCCGCATAGCGGCTCCCGACTATAGCGCCTCGGCGGCTCCGCGTCTGGCGCCGGTACTCTTCGACGCCTATAGTAAGCCCCGCTGGTGCGCCGGCGGCCGTGTCGCCCGCGCGGCGGCCTTCCATCCGGCCGGGCCCGACGCGGGCGCCGTCGATACCCGCGGCAGCGTCCGCACGCTGCGGCAGGGCGCGGTCGGGTCGGGCGGCCAGAGCCGCCATCAGGCGGTTCGGCGGACTGTCAGGGCGGTCCGCGGCCCTATCGCGGGCGTGTCCGCCCGGTCCCTGCACAGGCACCTTGTAGAGAGCGGCGGTTCCGGGAGCGTGTCTCCCGAGGGCCGCGACGCCGAGGGTCAGCGTGAACACCACTGAGGAACTGATTGCCGCCATTGGTGCCGGTGAGATGGTCGTCATCACCGACGACGAGGCGCGTGAGAACGAGGGCGACCTGGTCATGGCCGCCGAGCGGATCACGCCGGAGGCGGTGAACTTCATGGCGCGGTTTGGCCGCGGCCTGGTCTGTGTGCCGATCACGCGGGCCCGCGCCGTCCAGCTCGGGCTCTACGAGATGGGCAGCGGCCGCGACGCCTTCGGGACCAAGTTCACGGTCAGCGCCGATGCCCGCGAGGGCATCACCACCGGCATCAGCGCCTACGACCGCGCCCTGACCATCCAGCGCATCGCCGACCCGCGCTGCAGCGCCGCCGACCTGGTGACGCCGGGGCATGTCTTCCCGCTGATCGCCCGCGAGGGCGGCGTCCTGGTGCGCGCCGGTCATACCGAGGCGACCATCGACCTGGCGCGCCTGGCCGGCCTGTCGCCCTACGGCGTGATCTGCGAGATCATGAAGGACGACGGCACCATGGCGCGGATGCCCGACCTGCAGGAGTTCGCCCGTCAGCACGGCCTGAAGATCGGCACCATCGCCGACCTCATACGCTTCCGGCGCCAGACCGAGAGCCTGGTCGATCTGGTCCAGGTGGTCAAGCTGCCGACGCCGCAGGGGCTCTTCGACCTGCACTGTTACGTCGCCAAGACCGACGGCCGCGAGCATCTGGCCCTGGTGCACGGGACCGTCCGCGGCCGCGAGGATGTCCTGGTGCGCGTGCACAGCGAGTGCCTCACCGGCGATGTCTTCCATTCGCAGCGCTGTGACTGCGGCGAACAGCTCGCCCGCGCCATGGCGATGATCCAGGCCGAGGACTGCGGCGTGGTCGTCTACATGCGCCAGGAGGGCCGCGGCATCGGGCTGAGCAACAAGCTGCACGCCTACCACCTGCAGGAGCGCGGCCTGGACACCGTCGAGGCCAACGAGCAGCTCGGCTTCGCGCCGGACCTGCGCGAGTACGGCCTCGGCGCCCAGATCCTGCTGAACCTCGGCGTCGCCAGCGTGCGGCTGCTGACCAACAACCCGCGCAAGCTGGTCGGCCTCGAGGGCTATGGCCTGCAGATCCACGGCCGGGTGCCCATCGTGGTGCCGCCCGGGCAGGACAACTGCCGCTACCTGTCGACCAAGAAGGAACGGCTCGGTCACCTGATGTGAGGCCCGGCAGACGGGCGACCCGACCGGGGGAAAGGACCCACCCATGAGTCACGACGACGGCAAGACCTACGAGGGCATGCTGCGGGCCGACGGCCTGCGCTTCGGCATCGTCTGCAGCCGCTTCAACGAGTTCTTCGTCAGCAAGCTGCTCGAGGGCGCCCGTGACGCGATTGTGCGTCATGGCGGCCGCGCTGCCGACATCGAGGTGGCCTGGGTCCCCGGGTCGTTCGAGATACCGTTGGTGGCGAAGCGCCTGGCGGCGAGCCGCCGCTACGATGCCGTGATCGCGCTGGGTGTGGTCATTCAGGGCTCGACGGCCCATGCCCAGTACATCAATGCCGAGGTCTCCAAGGGCCTGGCGCAGATCGGCCTGCAGGAGGACCTGCCGGTGATCTACGGCGTGGTCACCACCGAGTCGATCGAGCAGGCCATCGAGCGTTCCGGCACCAAGGCCGGCAACCGCGGCGCCAGTGCCGCCGTGGCGGCCATCGAGATGGCCAATCTGATGAAGGACCTGCCCAAGGCGCCATGAGCGACTCCCTGACAGATGCCGATGCGGCACGGATCGAACGCTACCGTCGGGAACGGCAGTTCGGCCGCCGCTGCGCCCTGCAGTACCTCTACCAGGCGGATGTCCAGGACGACTGGGGCAACGTCAGCCGCCAGATCGGGCTGCTCAAGGCCCAGGTCTGTGACCTCGACGACGCCCTCGAGGGCAGCTCGTTCGACCACGCCTGGGCGTATGCCGAACGCCTCATCCGCGGCGTCCTCGAGCATCGCCAGGAACTCGACGAGCGCATCGCCGCACGGGCGACCAACTGGACCCTGGCGCGCATGAGCATCATCGACAGGAACATCCTGCGCCTGGCCACCTACGAGCTGTACTGCTGCGAGGACGTCCCCGGCCTGACCGCCCTCGACGAGGGCGTCGAGCTGGCCAAGGCCTTCGGTCACGCCGACTCGAGCCGCTTCGTCAACGGCGTCCTCGACCGCCTCTGGCGCGACCGCCCGGCCGCCCCCGAGGCGCCGACGGGTGCTCCCGGCAAGGAGGCGTGATGGCCTCGATCTTCCGCATCTTCCAGCACGGCCTGCAGCGCACCAAGGCCGGCCTCATGCGGCGGCTGCAGGCGATCTTCTCCGATACCAGCGCCTGGACCGAGGAGACCTACGAGCAGCTCGAGGCGGCTCTGATCAGCACCGACCTCGGCGCCGAGATCAGCACCCGCCTCGTCAGCGATATCCGCGACCGCTACGAGCGCGGCCTCATCGCCACCACCAGCGACGTGCTGGCCGTCGGCCGCGAGACCGTGCTCGACCTGCTGCGGCCCGGCGACGTACCGCCGGTGCACCGCAACCCGGATGGCCCGACCGTGATCCTCGTGGTCGGCGTCAATGGCAGCGGCAAGACCACCACGGTGGCCAAGCTGGCGTACCACTTCCGCGAGCAGGGCCAGTCGGTGCTCCTGGCGGCGGGCGACACCTACCGCGCCGCCGGCATCGAGCAGCTCCAGATCTGGGGCCAGCGCGTCGGCTGCGCGGTCGTCGCCGGCAAGCAGGGCGGCGATGCTGCCGCGGTCGCCTACGACGCCACCACCGCCGCCGTTCAGCGCGGCAGCCAGGTGCTCCTCATCGACACGGCCGGCCGCCAGCACACCCGGCGCGGCCTCATGGACGAGCTGGCCAAGACCGGCCGCAGCATCGACAAGGCCCTCCCCGGCGCCCCCCATGAGGTCTGGCTCACCGTCGATTCCTCCACCGGCACCAACGCCCTGGTTCAGGCGCGCGAGTTCGGCCGGCTCTTCCAGATCACCGGGCTGATCCTCACCAAACTCGACGGCTCCGGCAAGGGCGGCGTCGTCGTCGCGATCCGCCAGGAACTCGGCTATCCGGTGCGCTTCGTCGGTCTCGGCGAGGCCCTCGACGACCTGCAGCCCTTCGACGCCGAGATGTTCGCCCGCGCCCTCTTCGAGTGAGGCGGCCCTGGAGCGGCGGCAGGGCTGTTCGAAGATCGCGTCGGCGCTCACTCGGTCACCCTGAAGGGGTGTCAGATCGTAGCCGGGGGTCGCGCGAGAGCACGACC
Organism: Lentisphaerota bacterium; assembly: GCA_012514865.1. Taxonomy (GTDB): domain Bacteria; phylum Verrucomicrobiota; class Lentisphaeria; order Oligosphaerales; family JAFGRS01; genus JAGVUW01. Next base: position 4,952 of record JAAYZO010000005.1, read on the forward strand.
CCCGGGGCCGCGAATCCACGAACCACGCACCCTGAAGGGGTGCCAGAACCGGACGTTGAAACAGTCCTGGTGCCGTTGCGGCCCCGCTGGACATGGCGCTCTGACGGCCTATAGTATCGGACTTTGTGACCGCACCGCGTCACGACGTTGTCATTTATCGACGATTGCCGATAGCAGATCTGAGGATAGAAGCATGGCTACCAGCACCTACCGCAACAAGAACCTGGTTCGCCCCGTCAAGCGTGGCAAGGCCAAGCGTCAGCGGGTTGCGGCGCAGCGCCGTCGTCTGGTCGCGCTGGGCATTGCCGAGACGGCCGTGGCGAAGATGAACTCGCTGCAGGTCCGCACCCTCCTGAAGCGCCCGGCCAAGGCCGTCGTCGCCGCCAAGACCGTCCGCTGAAGCACCGCCGGGAACCGCGGCGCGACGCCATCGCGCCCGTCCTGCGCACCACGACCCCGCGCCCACGCCGCCAGGCTGGACGCGGGGTCTACGCTTTTCCCGAGGACGCGTTTGCGCGACCTCACCGGCGCAACCTCGACGGCGTACGGCGGCCCGGGCGCCTTGAGGAGGTCCACGGCGCCGCCCGTGGACCTGGTTCACCGGCGGCGCGGTGAACCTACTTGCCTGGGGCGTTCCGGGTGCCCACCGCGGTGAGTCTTGACTTACGCGCCGCCAGGCGCGGCGTCACGGGGTCAGGCCGACCCCGACAAGGCTTTCTCCAAACTCCCATGGGAACGATCGCAACCGCCTGTCAGCAGATCATCTGCGGGCAGCGCCGCGCCCTGAGACCAAAGTCCCATGGTGTCAACGATACCGTCATGGTATGCTTATTGACGTTGGCGATCCGTGTTTGACAAGACAGCGTATGCGTCCGGTCCTTGAACGCACGAGGCCAGTGTTCCCACGGGGGTGGAGGAGACTGGCTTCTGAAGGTGTCCTGCACAGGGCGGGGAAAGCGGTCCGGACGCATGCGCTGTCGCCATTTAACGCGTCCGGACCGCCGGCGGTGCCGTCCTCAGGCGATGTCTTTGAGGGCGAGCTTCGCCTTCTTGAGCACCTCGCTGCAGAGGATGCGTGTGCCCTTCTGGTGGGCGCTCTGGAGCATCGCCTCGGTGAGGAGGGCGACGCGCACGCCGAAGAGGAAGGGCACGCGGTTCTGGCGGCAGCGTCCGCGGATGAGTTTGACGAAGTTATCGCAGGGGCTGATGGGGTAGCCCTTGGGCAGGCTGCAGGGGACCTCCTGGATATCGCCGCCGTGGGGCCGCATGAGGACCTTGTTGCCGTAGAACATCAGGTCGCCCTTGGTGCCGCGGATGCGCACGTCATCCTGGAAGCCGCCGAGGATATCGCCGACGATGATCATGCGGCCGTGGGCGCCATTGGACAGCTCGATGTGGTGCATGCTGTCGATCTCGACCTGGCGCGGGCCGTCGTGGTGCCAGCAGTCGGCGAAGCCCTCGGCGCTCTTCGGCAGCAGGTCGGTCATCCAGAGCAGGATATCCTGGTAGTGGCTGCCGGAGTCGTTGAGCTGTCCGCCGCCGGAGAGGGCCGGGTCGCTGCGCCACTCGCGTCCGGCCCAGTCCTGGGCCATGTAGACGTAGAAGTTGGTGACCTCGCCGATGGCGCCCTTGAGGATGAGTTCGCGGGCTTTGACGAACTTCGGCTCGTAGTGGCGCTGGTAGTGGACGATGCCGACCTTGCCGGTGCTCTCGAGCAGGCGGGTGATCTCGACCGCCTTGGCGGTGCCGCAGACCATCGGCTTCTCGATCAGGACGTGCTTCTTCTGTTGCAGGGCGTACTTGACGTGATCGTAGTGCAGGAGGTGCGGCGTGAAGATGCCGACGGCATCGACGCCGGCCTCGTCGATCATGCGGCGGTAGTCCTCCGGTCCGGTGTAGCGCGTGACGCCGTAGCCCAGGCGTTTCTCGAGGTTGTCGAGGCGGTCGGGGTTGATGTCGACCGCGGCGACGACCTGGACGCCCATGGCGTGCTTGGCCAGTTGCATGATGCGGTCCGTGCCGGCTCCGCCGCAACCGATTGCACCGAACCGAATGGGAGCCTTCGTTGCCATGCCGCTTCCTTTCTCTTCCTGACTTCCGTCGGGGGCAGTCCACGCCTCCACGCGCGGGTTGATCGGGCACCGCGAGGCCCCTGTCGGCGCCTACGGTAAAGCGTCAAAGCACCGCCGTCCAGACGGTGGAACCCCCGCGGGCACCGCGCAGTAGCCCCGAGGCCCGAGGCCGGAGGCCCGTCCGTACTACTATCCGTCGGAAACTGGCTTTGCTGGCAAGTTTTCGACTGCGGACGCCCGACGCCCGAGACCCGACTCCCGGTAGAGCCAACCCCCGACCCTCGACCCTCGGAAAGGTGAACGCCCAACGCTGAACGCCCAACGTCCAACGCCCAACGCCGGACGCCAGCCCCCC
>JAAYZO010000478.1 GCA_012514865.1 Lentisphaerota bacterium
ACGACCTCGTACACCGTCTCCAGCAGTCCCGGCCCCAGTGCCCGGTGCACGGCGATCGCCGCCTCGATCACGATCGTCCCGATTTGATTCTCCGTCATTCTCTGCGCCCCTGCGCCTCTGCGCGAGATATGCCTTCTTCCTGTTCTGGTTCCAGCGTCAACCTTGAGGCTGCGGCGCGCTAACAACGCTAGCCTCCAAGGTTTTGTTCGCTCCTCTATTCATTCGGTATTCCACAATCGTGACTCCACCTCGGAAAAGTACAAGGAGGATTACCCAGTGAGCAATGAGGAGCCCGAGCAGGGCTCCTCCTGTTCCATCTCCGATCCCGCTGTTGCGGCAAACGATGGAGAGAAGGAGCAAGCCAGCAATGACACAGACGTCGAGTGTGATCCTGCGAAGGGGACGACGGATCACAACATGGCTGATGTCGAGCAGGAAAGACACCAGTGCAGCACTGACTAAGAACGCGACGTAGGGCAGACCATCGAACACCGTCATGTCATCGAGCATGCCCAGTGCCGTGGGACGGACGGGCAGCACTGATGACAGGCGAAGAAGGCCCTGCATCAGCAACGCGAAGGCCACGATTCCGGCAAGGTGTATGCATACTCGTTTCATCGTATCTCCAGAGCGAACGTGATATCGACGTCCAGTCGCAAAACTCGGGTACCCTACCCAATCGGGTCACCGTCGCCCGCTGGAATACGACCATACACGGCGCCGCGTAGCCGGGCAATAGCACACCCGTCGCGCCGGGGCTAACCGCCGTCCTTCCTGTAGCTTCTGACGCGGCTCGATCGCGCGGTGCAGGGCTGTCCGCCGCTGCACAGCGGAGTGCGGGCCACTCTGCGAAGCAGCCTGGGGCCGGGATATGCGTCCAATCGGATTCCCCGGGAGGGATGCTTGCAGGAATCAGCCATCCGATGTCGTTATTGTGGGCTCGGGGTCAGCGTAGCTTAAACTGCCTATCCGCATCGTCTTGTGCTTGTTATCCATGTAGCGTTTTAGCTGAATGAAAGCAGTTATAGCCTTCATTCTGCTCAATCCCCTTGCAGGAAGAGGGTCTTCAGGGCGATGGTGTGGCTGATGGGGGAGCGGCCCGCCCCGGACTGTCGGCGGCGATGGCGTGGAGGTGACCGCGGCGGACGCCCGCGGACCCTCCGTCCGCCCGGCGTGCAACGGCCGCGGTCAGGCGCCGACAGCAGGCCCGTGCACACCCGACGGCCGGGGGCTCGAGTTGATCGGGCGGTCACCCGCCGGCGGCGCAGCCGAGGGCGGAATAGCTAGCAGGCGTCAGTCGGACTTGGCGTTGCCAAAGTCCGACAGCCTGCTAGCGCAGGGGGACCAGGCTGATCCAGTCGACGTTCAGGCCGCCGGGGCGGTCGGCGACGAGGCCGAGGACATGCTGGCCGGCGCGGAGGTCCAGGACGACCGGCCGGCCCTCCTGGACGAGGGTGACCTCGCGCCAGTCATCGCGGTCGTTGGACCAGCCGCCGGTGTTGGGGAAGGGACACGACGCGGCCGGGTCGCCGACCGGCTGGCCGTCGAGGAGGACCTGGCGGGTCACCAGGCCCGGGAAGTCGTGGCAGGCGCGCAGGCGCACCGCGTAGCGGCCGTCGGCCGGCACGGCGAAGGTCCACTCCAGGCGATGACCGGCGCGGTCCCAGAGCCGGAAGGCCTTGCCGTCGACGGCAGCGGGCTTATCGACGATCGCGACCTCGCCGCCGGCCTGGCCGGTGAAGGCCTCGCCCTGGACGGTGATGGCCTTCTCGAGCACCGGATGGAAGGCCTCGTTGAGGGCCGGCTCGCGGTAGATGCCGGGCAGGTCGGCGGCGGCCTCGACCGGCCGCAGGGTGAGCCGCACGCGGGCCTCGCGGACGGGCTCATCGAGGGCGACGCCGAGGCGCCGCGGCGACGGCCGGCCGGGGTTGTCGATATCCTCGATGGCGCCGGTCCAGGCGCCGCCCTCGACGGCGATCGCGACCTCGAGCGCGCCGCGGTGGTCGTAGATCACCAGGCGGTCGGGGGCGCGCCAGTGCGTGCGGTCCAGGGTGATCAGCGCCGTGGCGAAGCTCTGCGGACTGGCGAAGCGGACGCGGTCCTCGACCACAATGGCGCCCTCGGCACGACGGAACTCGAAGGTGCGCTCCAGGACCTCGAGGTCCTTCACCTCGTAGCACGACGCCAGGTCGAGCACGAGGCGGTCGACGTCGTCGGAGAACTCGCTGGCCAGGACGCGCCCGCGGGCGCTCGCGCCGGTGCGCTGGAGCTGCCCGGCGACCACCGGGACGGCGTGGCCGTGCGAGTTCAGCACCGGGCTGACATAGCGCTGGGCGCTGAAGGTCCGCCGCGTGTAGACCTCGCCGCCGGGGTCGAGGACGTAGGCATGGCCGGCCACACCGACGACGTAGGACCCGACGTCGTTGTGGTTGTGGTGTTCGGCGTTATGGCCGCCCTTGAAGGCCGCCGCCAGCGGCACGGCCGCGTTCGGTGCCGAGCGCGAGACGAGGATCCCGGCCTGGTCGAACCACGTCCGCATGGGCAGTTCCGGAAAGACCGCCTCGGCGGCCGCGACGGCGAAGGTGTCTTCCTCGAAACCGAAGAGCCCGACGTGGACCACGCCGCCGGCCAGCGGGTCGCAGGGCCACGGCGTCGGCAGGGCCTCGGGGAGATGCCGGTGCACCAGGGCCATCGAGGCATTCGAGGGCCGCGGGTTGATGCCGCAGTCGGCGAAGGCCGGCGCCAGGCCGGGCTGGAGATGCAGCACAATCGGGTAGGCGCCAATGCGCAGGAGCTTGGCGTCGTCGCCCAGGATATCCAGGCGGCCGCCGGTCGCCTTCAGGACCATGTCGCCAAGCATGAGGTAGTGCCCGAAACCGTAGTCCCAGTAGCCGAGGCCCTCGCTGCAGTAGCCGTCCTCCGAGAAGCCGCTGAGGAAGAACGGGTTGGATATCTCCATGGCGGCCAGGCACTCGGCGCGCACCGCGACCTCCTCGACCAGCGCCAGGGCGGTGCCGACGACGTTGGCGAGGCAGACCGCATTCCAGTTGCTGGTGCCGCGGATCCACCAGTTGCCGCGCGTCTCGCCGGCACGCACCGCCGCCAGATAGACCGACAGGACGCGGCGGTCGACCTCGGCACGGAGACGCGCCCGGCAGGACGCGTTCAGGCGGTCGCCGAGGAGCCAGTCGCAGGTGGCCAGGAGGTGCGCCCGGGCCGACGAGCCGAGGTCGATGGTCAGGTGGGTGCCCTCGAAGTTGGTCAGCTTGGCGTCGTGCGCCGGCATCGTCCAACTGCGCTCGTCGCAGAGGGCCATGATCTCGCGCTCGATGCCGGCCAGGAAGCGCCCCTCGTCCTCGAGGCACTCGGCCAGGACGAGGGCATTGAGGCGCCGGGTGCGCTCGCCATAGGGGCGCTGGAAGCGATCGCGGTTGCCGGTGCGGGAGAAGTCGAGGTAGAGGTCATCGGGGAGCTCGGGCGGGGCGGTCTCGAGGGTGGCGGCGGCGCGGCGCAGGATGGCGCTGGCGCTCGGGAGTGCCGCGAGGGCCTCCCAGCGCTCGCGGCGCTGGATCGGCTCGCCGAGGCCCTGCGGCGTCGGCGTCAGCAGGGCGGCCAGCGCGGCCACCCGGGCCGGATCGGGGGTCTGGACGTCGGGCGGCGGGGTCTGCACACTGGTCTTCACAACGAGGGCCTCCTCCTGGGTGAGTTCGCTCAACGACAGCGTATCCAGATCGGCCGTGACCACGGCGGCGTTGATCGAATGCAGCCAGACGCCCGCCTGGGCGCTGCCCTCGGGGGCCGTGCCGACCAGGGTGTAGGCGGCCCAGTCGCGCCGCGCCGGCAGGCTGAAGGCGATCTCGCGGCCGGCGGCGTGGGTGGTGAGGAGCCTGCCGTCGGCGTCATAGAACTCGAGGTAGACCGCCATGCCGCTGCCGCTCAGGGTGCGCCCCCAGAAGCGCAGGGCGTAGCTGAAGCCGGGCCGGACCGGGACGCGCCCCGAGCGCAGGGCGCTGCCGGCGCGGTTGTCGGCATCGACGATGCGCAGGCCGGCCTCCCCCGACTGCGCCGCTTCCGGCGTGACGGTGCCCATCGGGGCCTTGCTCGAGTCGGCCCAGCCGGCCAGGCCCTCCTCAAAGCCGGCATTCGGCAGCGGCAGGAGTGTCTCGGCATGGACGCCGACGGCCGCGGCCAGGCCGGCGGCGAGGATCGTCAGGACGCGGGAGTGTGGCCACATGCGCATGGTTCGCTGCTGCCTCCGCCGCCGGCGCGGCCCACCAACGCCAGGATCGGGGCAAAGGCCTCGAGCATGGCCACGCCAGCCGTTGTCTTGCTCTTCAGATAGGCAAAGGGCTCTCCGCGGTCGCCGGCCTGGACCACCTCGGGATCGAGCGGGATGCGCCCGAGGAAGGGCACGCCCATGTCCTGGCACATGGCCTCGCCGCCGCCGCGCTTGAAGATGTCGATGGTCTGGTTGCAGTGCGGGCAGACGAAGCCGCTCATGTTCTCGACCACGCCAAGGATGTCCAGGCCGATGCGACGGCAGAACATGACCGACTTGCGGACGTCGCTGACGGCGACGTCCTGAGGCGTGGTGACCACCACCGCGCCATCGGCATCGCCGAGGCTCTGCGCCACCGACAGCGGCTCGTCGCCGGTGCCGGGCGGGCAGTCGACCACGAGGACATCGAGGTCACCCCACTCGGTGTCACGCAGGAACTGCTGAATGACGCCGATCTTCATCGGGCCGCGCCAGATCAGGGCCGTGTCGCGGTCCTGAAGCATAAAGCCGATCGACATGACGCGCAGATTCGCAGTCACCTCCGCCGGGACGATGCAGCCATCCTCGGCGTAGGCCGCGTACGACTCCAGCCCCATCAGCTTCGGGATGCTGGGGCCATGGATATCGACGTCGAGCAGGCCGACGCGGTGGCCCTCGAGGGCCAGGCTCACGGCCAGATTCGCCGCCACCGTGCTCTTGCCGACGCCGCCCTTGCCCGAAAGGACCAGGACCTTGTGCCGAATCGCCGCCATGCGGTCGGCCAGGCGCTGACGCGCCTCGTACTGTTCCTGCGTCTCGTTGGGCAGCCGGCCGTGACTGGCGCAGCCATTCTTGTCACAGGCGCTGCAGGTGCTCTTGTCGCAACTCATGGTCGATCCTTGGTGCAGGCCGGGCCTGCCTGATATGCCGTCGTTGGGCCGTGGCGGCCGCCGTCGGCCGCCCTCGGCCGGTAACATAGCGCCGCCGGCGGCGCTCGCCGGCGAGCCGGGCTGTTTCGCATCCGGTTCTGGCACCCCCTTCAGGGTGCGTG
>JAAYZO010000479.1 GCA_012514865.1 Lentisphaerota bacterium
ACGAGGGCGAGCTGGCCGGCTTCACCAAGGGCTTCGGTCTGGGCGTCTGGCGCACCCTGGTGCGCGAGGGCGCCGGCGTGTTCGAGCTGGTGACCTTCCCCTTCGGCTGGTCGCCGGTGGTCGAGCCCGAGTACGTCATCCAGTCGACCTATACCACCGACTGGAAGGTCAACAAGCCCGAGTTCACGAGCCAGTACTGATGACGGCGGCGGCCTTCAGGCGCCGCTTCCTCCGGAGATTGAACGCCCCCGGTCGGCGACGATGCCGTCCGGGGGCGTCGCGTTTTTCGGGGTGCCCCTCCTGTGGCCTGCCACCGGAGGGGTGTCTCCGTGCTTCAGCGCGCCGCGGCGGCGGCCTCGGCCATGGCGGCGTCGATGATGTCGACGGCGGCGGCGATCTCGTCAGGCCGCACGATCAGCGGCGGCAGCAGGCGCAGGACCGTCTCGCCGGCACTCAGGACCAGCAGGCCGCGCTCGCGGCAGCGGCTGAGGATGTCCTTCACCGGCACCGTCAGGTCGGCGCCGATCATCAGGCCCAGGCCGCGGACCTCGCGCACGACGCCATGCTTGCGGCCGAGGCCCTCGAGGCGCTCCCGCAACAGCCGGCCCATGGCCCGGCAGTTCTCCAGGACGCCATCCTGGTCGAAGGCCTCGAACACGGCGATGCCGGCGGCGCAGGCCAGGGGCGTGCCGCCGAAGGTGCTGGCGTGCGTGCCGGCAGTCAGCACCTGGTCGTAGCGGGCCTGGACCTCGAAGGCGCCCATGGGCACGCCGTTGCCCAGGGCCTTGGCCATGCTCATGCCGTCCGGCTCGACGCCGTACTGCTGGTGCGCGAAGCAGGTCCCGGTGCGGCCCATGCCGCACTGCACCTCATCGAAGAGCAGGAGGAGGTTGCGGCGGTCGCAGAGGTCGCGCACGCCCTTGAGGTAGTCGGCCTTGGCCGGGATGACGCCGCCCTCGCCCTGCACCGGCTCGAGCAGCACGGCCGCCGTCTCGGGCCGTACCGCGGCCTCCAGGGCAGCCAGGTCGTTGAAGGGCACGAAGCGGAACCCCGGCATGTCCGGCGAGAAGCCCTTGCGGTACTTCTCGCGGCCGGTGGCCGCCAGGGTGGCCAGGGTGCGGCCGTGGAAGGAGTCCTGCATGCAGAGGATCTCGTAACGGCCCTGGTCGTGGCCCCACTTGCGGGCGAACTTGATGAGGCCCTCGTTGGCCTCGGCGCCGCTGTTGCAGAAGAAGACCCGTCCGCCGAAGCTGTGCCGGGCGATCAGAGCGGCCAGGCGGGGCTGGTTCTCGTTGTAGAAGAGGTTGGAGACATGCACCAGCTTCCCGGCCTGGGCCTGCAGGGCCGCCGTCACCCGCGGGTGGCAGTGGCCGAGGTTGCAGACGCCGATGCCGGCGCTGAAGTCGAGGTAGCAGCGCCCCTGGCTGTCCCAGACGCGGACGCCCTCGCCGCGTACGAGCATCAGCTCGGCCGCGCCGTAGGTCGCCAGGACGTGCCGGCGTTGCAGATCCAGAGTGCCGTCATGGTCAGTCGTGTTGGACATGGTGGTTCCTCTTCACTGGCAGACTGTCAGGTCGTTCGGAAGCCATGGCCGAGCCGGCGCTGGACGCGGCCCGGGCGTCGGCCGGCGCGGCGGCAGGGGCAGTCAGCGGCGGACAGGCTCCAGGGCCCTGAGACGAGGCTCAGCCGTCCTGTCCGCCGACGCTTCGTCGGACCAGATTGCGGTCGAAGTAGTTGATGGCCATGCCGGCGTCCACGACGAGGGTCTGCGCGTTGATGCCGCTGGAGCGCGGGCTGAGCAGGAAGGCGGCCGCGTTGGCGGCCTCGCGGGTCTCGAGAGCGCGGCGGCGCGGGATGACCTTCTCGGCATAGAGGAAGGCGTCGACGTAGCCGGGTATACCGGCCGAGGCGCTGGTCTTGAGCAGCCCGGCGCCGACGGCGTTGA
>JAAYZO010000480.1 GCA_012514865.1 Lentisphaerota bacterium
GCGCCGGCGGCGTCGCCGGCCAGGACGACCTCGTCGTCGCTGAAGACGCCATCGCCATTGCGGTCGCAGGCAACGCGGCCGGGGAGGGCCACGGCGTCGCGGCGCAGGTCGACCTGCAGGAGCCCGTTGACCATACGCACACCCGCGGGGGTGGTCTCGACACGCACGCCATCGGGCGCGCCCGACGCCGCCACCGCGGGCGCCGCCGAGCCGAACTCCAGAGCGAAGGGCAGGCTCGACGCGGCCGGCAGGGTCGCCCGGAAGTTCAGCAGGGACCACTTCACGGAGCCGTCCGGCCAGCGCGCCTGGGTAGCGGCCTGCAGGGGCACCGGGTGGCCGTCGGGGTCGAGGAGGCTCACCCGGCTGGAGGCGGCCAGGACGCCGGCCGGGAAGGCCACCCCCGCGGTCACCGGCCAGCCGCGGACCGCCTCGCCGGACGGGTTGATGACATGCAGGGGCACCCGCGTCAGGCGGGAGCCTTCCGGCACCCGCGGCGCCCGGGCGCGGAAGCGCAGGCGCTCGGTGAGGGCGCCGCTGCCGTCGGGGCGGGGTGCGCTCACGGTGATGGTGTAGGCGCGTCCGGCTTCGAGGCCGTCGAGGACGACGCGGTGGTTGGCCACGGGGGTGTCTTCGGTGATGGTGCGATCGCCGAGGGTCACGGTGCAGGCAGCCGGCCAGGTGGTGATCCAGGTGAGTCGGACCGCATCGGTGCGGGGGCTGTCGCCCACCCAGAGGGGGGTCGTCTCGAGGTGCTGCATGGCGAGATGCCGCGGCCGGATCTCGGGGATGCGGGCAAGGAAGAGGATATCCTCGACGCGGTAGCTGCCGCCGCTGTAGGGGGTACGCAGCTCGATGACGTCGCCCGCCTGGAGGTCCAGACGCGCCTCGCTGACGAAGAGCTTGGTGCGGTTGTCATTCTCGGCAGCCACGGCCACGCCGAGGCGCTGGCCCTGTCGACGCAGCTCGATGACCTCGGTGCCGGGCTGGTCGTAGAGCAGCACGGCGGGGTGGAAGGCGCCCGGGCGCGGGACCTTCACAAATATCCGCCCGCCGGGGGTGGTGCGGATCGCCGAGGGCATCTTGTACTCCGAGCCGAGGTCGTCCATGAAGCCCTCGAAGTCGCAGTTGCCGATCTTGACCACGGCATTGGCCGGGTCTGCCTTGACGCGGCGGATCAGGTCGAGGCCGCGGGTCATGGCCATGCCCTGGCTGGCCTCGAGGCTCTCCAGGCCGCGGGGCAGGGGCCGGTCGACCGCGCCGGCGCTGTTGACCATGACGTCGCCGACGCGGTCGATGGCGGCGGCGGGGTTGCGGGTCTCGGAGAGGACGCTGATGCGGTACTGTGCACGGCCATCGGCGTGGTTCAGGGCCAGGTCGCTGCTGAGGTAAAGCCGCGGTCCGACGATGAGGCTGCGGAGTCCCGGGCCATTGCGGAACTGGCCATCGGGCGCGAAGGCGGTCATCCCGGGCCGGCCGTCGGCGCAGCCGAGCATATAGTCGATGCCGGGGAGATTCGTGCGGCCGGTGGTCTGGTCGTTGTCGGCGTCGACATAGAGGATCAGGTTGGAGTTCTGCGTCGGGTAGTCGGCCTCGAACTCGACGCACCAGACCCAGCGCTCGCCGCCGACACTGGCCACCGAGACCCGGCGCACGGTGCGCTGCGGGTGCTCGGCACGGGCGCGGGTGCGGGCGGGCACCGCAGGCGCGGTGGCGCTGTCAAAGACGACCTCGAAGGCCTCCGGCCGGGTCGGGTCAGTGCCGATCTGTGCCTCCTGGCTGTCGCTGAGGCCGTCGCCATCCTCGTCATTGGCCTGCGCCGTGCCGCCGAACGGGTTCACCTCGGGCTTGCGGGACTGGTCCTGCGCCGGCGCAGTCACGGCGAACCACCCGGTCGAGGCGACCTCCTGGCGGGGCTCGAGCTGCTCACTGCGGGCCCAGGCGCGGGCCTGTGAGGCGCCGTCGACCTGAGCCAGGGTCATGTCGGTGCACAGGTAGACGCGGCGCCCATCGACGCCGAAGCGCGTCGGCGCCGGCCGTGAGCCCTCGCCGGTGGCGGTGTAGGCGTGGCACCACCGCCCGCCGTCGGAGAACCACAGGACGAAGTCGGTGCCCTGGAGTTCCGGGTGCCGCTGGCCGCGCTGGGGGTTGTTGTTGGCATCGATGTAGAGGAGGAGGTTCGAGTTCGCCGTCTCGTAGTCATCGGCGAACTCGAGGATCCAGAGCCAGCGGTCGGCGGCGACGTGGGCGAGCGTGACACGTCGCAGGTCGCGACCGACTGCCGCGCCGGCCGGCGCTGTCGCGGCGGCCGGCGCCGACCACACCTCACGCGCCGCCTCGGCGCGCTGCGGGTCGGTCCCCAGGCGGTGTTCCAGGGCGTCGGGGAGGCCGTCGCCATCGCTGTCGGCCGCCGCGGCCGACGCTACCCACGCGGCAAGAGCGCAGAGGACAAGCACAGGGGCGCGACGGCTGAAAAGGCTCTTCATGGCGGCTCTCCCAGGGCGGCATGACCGGAGCGGACCCGACAGCGTTGACGGGTCGAAGGTAGTCCCGCCGTGGCTCCCACGATAGCGCCGTTGCGGCGAACGTCCAGCGCAGGCCGGGCCGGCTCACGGCTGTTTGAAGATCGCGGCGGCGCTCACTCCGTCACCCTGGAGGGGTGCCAGATCGTAGCCGGGGGTCGCGCGCAGCCCGACCCCCGGAAACGCGGATTGCACGCCATGCACCCTGGAGGGGTGCCAGAACCGGACTTTCAAACAGCCCTGACGTGGCCGCGCCGGCGGGGTGGCTTCGGGTTAATTAAGGTATAGGGTGTGGCGTGGCCGCGGGTGCCGCCCGATCTGGAGACCGGACCGCGGGCGTTTCCGCGGGTCTCTGCCTGCGGCGAGTGGTGTTTGTCGGGGTCGTATCTGAGGGCACATCATGACGACGAGGCGTTTCACTCTGATTGAGCTGTTGGTGGTGATTGCGATCATTGCGATCCTGGCGGCGATGCTGCTGCCGGCGCTGGCGCAGGCGCGTGAGAAGGCGCGTCAGTCGAGCTGCCAGAACAACCTGAAGCAGATCGGCCTGGCCTGGGTGATCTACATCGACGACCAGGAGGGCGAGCGCCTGCCGCCCCTGTACCTGGTCAACGCCGGCGGCGAGTCTCTCGGCTACTACCACACCCCCGAACTGCTCCATCCGTACACTCAGGACGCCAAGGTGTGGACCTGCCCGTCGAGTATCACCGGACAGGGGGGCTTCGACTGGGGCATCAGTTGCACCTACGGCTACAACCAGAGCCGCTTTGTGAGCATCACGCCGAACTTCGATGCGGGGCTGGCACGGGGGCGGATCGAGAACACCAGCGGCACCATCGTCTTCATCGATGACGAGAACCTCTACGCGGGGCCCTACAGCCCGGCCGTGGCGAGCGGCTTCAACCCGAATCAGGATGTGCTGAACTCGCCGTCGGACTATACCAGCACCCGCGCCAGCAACCGCCACGGCGCCAAGTACAACATCCTCTGGGCCGACGGCCACGTCAGTTCGCCGGGCATGACGAAGTACCGCGACTGGTCCTACGTCGCCGACTGAGGTCTGCGGCCCAGCCGGCCGGGCCGAGGGCATGGCAGCCAGGGTGCCCTCAGGTGGTGCCCGGCGCCGTCCGCGGACCTGGCTTTCCGGCGGTGCAGTGACCCCCTTTGCCCGTGGCGTCTGGGCGGCCGTCGTCCGACTGATGGCGCCGCGGCGTGTCTCGTCGCGCCTTTCCGGCGGCTGGCCTGCCCGGGGAGCGTTTCCAGTATCAGGGCGCTGCTGGCGGGCTCTCCTCGCCGGCGGCCTCTGCCTGTTCGGCGATGTCCTGAGCGCGGATGGCGGGGTGGTGGTAGCGCCGGCGGTTGGCGCCGAGGCCGCGCATGCGGATGGCGCCGACCGGGCACCACTGCAGGCAGGCGCTACAGGCCTCACAGCGGTCCCCCCAGCGCGGCGCGTCGCCCTCGATGGTGATATTGCCCACCGGGCAGACGGTGGCGCAGAGGCCGCAGGCGGTGCAGTGCCGGCCGACGGTGAAGTGCCGTGCCGTGTGGGCCAGTTGCCGCTGCGCGTCGTGGTGCATACGCTGTCCGATCCAGGCCAGGGGTGCCATGCTGTCTTCGCGGATGCCGCGTCGGCCCTCGCGCACTGCCTCGGCGATACCGGCGATGCGCGCGTCGGCCCGATCGAGGAGGGCGCCGTCGCCGCCCCAGGCGAAGCTGCGGTTCACGGGGGCGAAGTTGCCCGGCATGCGCAGGGTCCACCCGGCCGCCAGGCTGGCGCCGCGGCGAGTCAGGATATCGGCGGCGATGCGATGCACCGCGCCCGGCGTGCGTGCCGCTGTGGCGACGGCGAAGAGGTAGGCGTCGGGTGCGAGGGGCATCGTCTCGAGGAAGCGCTCCACGGCCGCCGGCAGGCCGAAGGCGTAGACCGGGAAGACCACGCCGACGACGGCCGCCGGCGGTGGCGGCAGGCGCTGCGCCGCGGTCACCGGCATGAGGCGTGCCTCGCCGAGGGCCGCCGCCAGAGCGCGTGCGGCCGCCAGGGAGTTGCCGGTGCCGGAGAACCAGAAGAGGTGGGTGCCGGGCGCCATGCTGGCCGTCATCGTCAGGATCCCCTGTTGACCGGCTCACGTCGCCGCGACGGCGGCGCGAGGCCGGCGTTGTTGTCAGAACCAGCGGTTCAGCCAGGAGGCCATCGGCCGGGCGGCGCGCACCATGATCAGGGCACCGCTGAAGCGCTGCGAGAGGGCCTCTGCCGGCGGGCGCAGGGCCAGGCGGGTGACGCCTCGTGACCGCGTGGCGCCGACGATGACCAGGTCGGCCTCGCGGCTGGCCTCGGCGAGGGTCCCGAAGAGGTCGCGGCTGACGCGGATCTCGTTGGTGATGCGGTGGCGCGGCAGGGCGAGGGTGTCGGCCTGGCGGTCCACGGTCTCGTCGAGGGCCGGTGCGGCCTGGCCCGGCGGGACGACGGTGAGGACCCGGATGTGGCCCTCGGCGGGGTCAGC
>JAAYZO010000481.1 GCA_012514865.1 Lentisphaerota bacterium
CCCCGGCTACGATCTGGCACCCCTCCAGGGTGACCGGGTGAGTGCTGACGCGATCGTCGCGTGTTCCGTGGATTCCGTCTCCGGGGGTCGTGCGACGCGCGACCCCCGGAGACGATCTGGCACCCCTCCAGGGTCGTCTCCGGCGCCCGGGGCGCCGGCCATGGCAAGGCGAAACACCGCTTGCCACCGGCGTGGAGCGCGAGTGTCCACAGACGCGAAGGCGTCCACGAGCCGGGCGGCATCGACAGCACAACGACGCGACGTTTCATACGAAGGTGGCCAGGCTAGCGCTGAGGCGATCCCCGATCAGCCTGTGGGGCAGTCCCGGCAAATGTCGATACGGGCAAGGATGGTGCACGATGACAACCCACGGTATGCTGCTTGTCGGTCTTCTGGCTCTTTGCGGTGTCGGCCATCTCCTGAGCGCCGGCGAGGCTGAAGACCGCGCCGCCGCCCGCAAGCTCCAGGAGGATGGCAACTATCAGGAGGCCGTGGTGCTCTTCCGGAAGCTCCTGGCCAACCCGACGGTCGACCCGGTCCAGGTCCCCGGCGACCTGCAACGCGGCCTGGACTGCCTCATGCGCCTGGGCCAGCAGGCCGATCTGGACGGCTTTCTCGAGGACGCGATTGCGGTGCACGGCGGCAACTGGCGGCTTCTTCGGCAGGCCGCCAACGTGTATGCCGGCAGCCTGCCGCATCACGGCCAGCTCATCGGCGGCGAGTTCCATCGTGGCTATTTTGGCGGCGGCCGCCGTGGTCGCGGCGCTGGCCGCTGGGTGGACTGCAGCGGGCGCGACCGCGTGCGGGCCCTGCAGCTCCTGCAGCAGGCGTTGCCGTTGGTGCAGGCCCTGCCTCGGCCCTCACCCGACGCCGCGGACTTCCATCTGGACTTTGCCCGCCTGGCCGGCGCCGATGCCGATCCTGGCAACGCCTGGCGGCTGCAGCGTCTCACCGACCTGAGCCGCCTGCCGGACCTCGATGCGCCGGCGGACGGCGGCACGGCCGGCGGCGCCCCGGTCGGCGCCGATGGCCAGCCGGTCTTCTACGGGGTTCCGGCGAGCTGGGAGGCGGCCGTCAGCGATGGCGAGCGCTGGCGCTGGCTGCTGCGGCAGTCCGAGGAAGCGGACCCGGCCCGGGCCGGTCGCGCCAGGCTCGCCTTTGCGCAGGTCCTCCAGGCGCAGTTCGATGTCCAGACCCTGGTTGCGTACGGATCCTGGTTCGGCGGCCGCGACGCGGCTGACCGCGGCGGCATCTTCGCCGTCGACACCCTCAAGGACGACGAGACCATCGCCCGCCTGGCCACCGGCGTGCGGCGCTTCACCCTCCCCGAGGGCCAGCGCTTCATCGGCCTGCTGAAGGACCTTGCCGCGGGGGATGCGGTGACGAGCGTGCGCCGGGACGCGACGCGTCTCCTGGTCAGCATCTACGAGAACCGCCGGCAGTACCCCGAGGCGGTGACCTGGTTGGAGCGCTTCACGGCCTTCGACGACCAGAACGCCGCTGCCGGCATCCGCCGCATCACCGGCAACTGGGGCCAGTTCGAGCCGGTGAGCACGCTGCCGGCCGGGCGGGCCGCGACGGTGCCCTTCCGCTTCCGCAATGCCCGCCGGGTGACCTTCACGGCGCACCGAGTGGACCTGGCGCGGCTGATCGCCGACACGCGTGCCTACGTCCGCGGCCGGCCGGATCAGCTCGACTGGCAGAGGATGAACCTCGGCGACATCGGCCACCGCCTGGTCTGGGAGAACCAGCGCCAGTACCTCCTCGACAAGGTGGCCGAGTGGACGCTGGAGCTGGCGCCCCGCGACGGCCATCGCGACCGCCGCATCACGGTCAGCACGCCGCTGCAGAATGCCGGGATGTACCTCCTCGTCGGCGAGGTGGCCGACGGGAACACCACGCGTATCCTGGTCGTCCTCGACGACACCGTGATCGTGCGCAAGCCCCTGGACCGCCAGCACCTGGTCTTCGTCGCCGACGCGGCCACCGGCCAGCCGGTGCCCAACGCCCGCCTCGAGTTCCTCGGCTATCGCCACGAGTGGATCGAGCGCACCCGCAAGCAGCGAATGGTCACGGCCGAACACACGGCCCAGACCAACGCCGACGGCATGCTCATCCTCGGCCCCAAGGACCTCTCGGATGACTTCGCCTGGCTGATCACCGCCAGCACTCCCGGCGGGCGCCTCGCCTTCGAGGGATTCTCCGGCATCAGCTACCCCGAGCACTACGACGCCACCTACGAGGCCACCCGGGGCTTCGTCATCACGGACCGGCCGGTGTACCGCCCGGAGCAGCGGGTGCAGTGGAAGGCCTGGGTCGCCCACGCCAAGTATGACCTCGGCGACACCAGCGCCTTCGCGGCGCGGCCGCTGCGCGTGGTCATCCGCAATCCGCGCAGCGAGGCGATCGATGAGAAGGACCTCACCGCGGATGCCTACGGGGGTATCCAGGGCGAGCTGCTCCTGGCCGACGGCTGCCCGCTGGGGGTCTACAGCGTCGAGGTCCTTGTCGACGGCAACGGCGTCGGCCAGGGCTCGTTCCGGGTCGAGGAGTACAAGAAGCCCGAGTTCGAGGTCACGGTCCGGGCGCCCATGGAGCCGGTGATGCTTGGCGACTCGATCACCGCCAAGGTCGAGGCGCGGTACTACTTCGGGGCGCCGGTCAGCAAGGGCACCGCGACGGTGAAGGTGCTGCGGACCGACCACGAGGCGCGCTGGTATCCCGTCATGCCCTGGGATTGGTTCTACGGCTCGGGCTACGGGTGGTTCGCCGCCGACTACGACTGGTACCCGGGCTGGCGTCGCTGGGGCTGCCCGCGGCCGGGGTACTGGTGGCTGGATCGCTCGGGCCGTCCGCCGGAGGTGGTCGCCGAGGTCGAGCAGCCCCTGCGGCCCGACGGCACCATCGAGGTGACGATCGACACCGCCTTGGCCAAGGAGGTCCTCGGCGACCGCGACCACCGCTACGAGATCACCGCCGAGGTGCGCGACGAGTCACGCCGGACGGTCGTCGGCCAGGGCACCGTCATCGCGGCCCGTGAGGCCTTCAAGGTCTACGCCTGGGTCGACCGCGGGCACTACCGCGTCGGCGATACCGTCCGCGCCAGCTTCCAGGCCCGCACTGCCGATGGCAAGGGCGTCGCCGGTCGTGGTCGTCTGCGGCTCCTGCGGGTGACCTACGACGCGCAACGCCAGCCGGTCGAACGCGAGGTCCAGACCTGGGACCTCGACACCGACGCCGCCGGGCACGCCGCGCAGGTCCTGACCGCCGTCGCGCCCGGCCAGTACCGCCTGGCCTGCCAGGTGCGCGATGGCAAGGGCCACGAGATCGAGGGCGGCTATGTCTTCGCGGTTCGCGGCGAGGGCGCCGTCGGCACGGACTTCCGCTTCAGCGCCCTGGAGCTGGTGCCGGACAAGGCTGAGTACCGCCCGGGCGAGCGCGCCGAGGTGGCCGTACGCTGTGACCGCGAGGATGCCGTCGTGCTGCTCTTCACGCGCGCCTCCCAGGGCGTCTGCCCGGCCCCGAAGATCCTGCGCCTGCAGGGCCGCAGCGCCATCGAGGAGGTCGATATTGCGGTCAAGGACATGCCGAATCTCTTCATCGAGGCCCTGACCGTCGCCGACGGCCGGGTGCACTCGGTCATCCGCGAGATGGTGGTGCCGCCGGAGTCGCGTGTGCTCGGCGTCGAGGTGACGCCCTCGGCGGTGCGCTTTGCACCGGGAGCTAAGGGCCGCGTGCGCCTGCGCCTGACCGAGGCGGACGGGCGGCCTTTCACGGGCGCGGCGGTGGTGAGTGTCTACGACAAGAGCGTCGAGGCCATCGCCGGCGGTTCGAACGTGGAGGACATCCGCGCCTTCTTCTGGAAGTGGCGGCGGGGGCACCACGAGAACCTCAGCCACAGCCTCCTGCGCTGGTTCCACAACCTCCTCAAGGAGGACGAGCCCGGCATGGGCAGCGTGGGGATCTTCGGCGGGCAGGACGCGGAGAACGAGGGCGCGGTCCTGACGCTCGGCGGCGGCGGCATGGGCGGCGCGATGCGCCGCGGCGGCATGCGTCTTGCCAAGGGCATGGCCGTCGCCGAGGAGGCTATGATCGGCCTGGCGCCAACGCCCTATCCCAAGCCCGTCCCCGCGATGGCCGCGGGCAATGCCATGCTCATGGCGGACGCCGCGGTCGCCGCCGAGGGCATGGGCGGCATGGGCGGCGGCGCGGCCGGCGCCGGACCGATGGTGCAGCCGGTGGTGCGCCAGGAGTTCGCCGATACGGCCCTCTGGGTCGGCAGTCTCGAGACCGACCGCGAGGGCCTGGCCGAGGTCGACCTGGCCCTGCCCGAGAACCTGACGACCTGGAAGATCCGCGTCTGGGCCATGGGCAACGGCACCCGCGTCGGCGAGGGCAGCGCCGAGGTCGTCACCGCCAAGGACCTCATGGTGCGCCTGCAGGCGCCGCGCTTCTTCGTGCAGAAGGACGAGGTGGTGCTCTCGGCGAATATCCACAACGAGTTCGCCGACGCCAAGGCGGTGCAGGCCGTCCTCGAGCTGGACGGCCCCTGCCTGGAGGCGATGGAGCCGGCGGCGCGCACGGTCCGCGTCGACGCCAAGGGCCAGAGCCGCGTCGACTGGCGGGTGCGGGTGGTCCGCGAGGGCGAGGCGGTGGTCCGCATGAAGGCCCTCAGCGACGCCGAGTCCGACGCCATGGAGATGCGTTTCCCGGTCTATGTGCATGGCCAGGACACGATGGTCCCGACCTGCGGGATGATGCGGCCGGAGGAGACGCGTGCCGAGGTGACGGTGGCGGTGCCGGAGGCGCGCCGGCCGGAGTCGGCGCGTCTGGAGGTGCGTTTCTCGCCGTCGCTGGCGATGGCGATGGTCGACGCCCTGCCCTACCTGGTTGCCTATCCGTACGGCTGCACCGAGCAGACCCTCAACCGCTTCCTGCCGACGGTGCTGACACAGCGTGTTCTGCAGCGCCTGGGTGTCTCGCTGGAGGAGATCCGGGCGCACCGGGCCAACCTCAACGCGCAGGAACTCGGCGCGCCGGCCGAGCGGGCCGCGCAGTGGCGTCGCGGCGACGCTGAGCCGGTCTTCGACGAGGCGGCGGTGGCGACCATGGCCCGTGATGGCG
>JAAYZO010000482.1 GCA_012514865.1 Lentisphaerota bacterium
AAACTTGCGCCGCAGTCCAGTGCGGCGCAAGTGGATTGTGAGCGAAGCATCCGCGCTTCGCGAATAATCCAGGCTAAGGCAGGCGGAGAGGAGGAAGCAGCGGAGGGACCGGATGCCAGCCGACGATGCCTCCATCCGGGATTTTGGTTCCTCGGGATCGCTATCGGGATCAGGATCGACGTCCGGTCCTTCCTGTCAGAACGGCACTCGTGGCGATTTCGATAGCGATCCCGCTTTCGATGAGGACGCCACATCGCAGCCCGGGGTCGCGCCAGAGCACGACTTCCGGAAACGCGAACCCACGAACCACGCACCCTGAAGAGGTGCCAGAACCGGACTCTCGAACAGCCCTGCCCCCTGCCCGGCACCGGCTTGATTCACCCTTGCGGCCGGGTATGTTGTCCGTGCCGCGGGCCCGCACGGGTCCACAGGCCGGTGTCGCGTCGTGACGTGAGGTCCCCCAGGGGGCCGAGTTAATCTCGTGAGATCAGGATGGGGCAGATGAAGGACAAACTCGGTTTCGGCATTCTGGGCGCCGGTCTGGTGGCCCCCTTTCACGCCAAGGGCGTGGTGCACTCCAAGGGCGGCGAGCTGATCGCCTTCTGTGACCTCGACGAGACCCGCGTGACGCGCCTGGCCGACGAGTACAAGGTCAAGGCCTACCGCTCCCTCGACGAGATGCTGCGCGATCCGCGCATCGACGTGGTCAACGTGGCCCTGCCGAACCACCTGCACTACAACGCCGTCATGGCCTGCGCCGCGGCCGGCAAGCACGTCCTGACCGAGAAGCCCCCGGCGATGACCCTGCGCGAGACCGACGCCATGGTCGCGGCCTGCCGCAAGGCCGGCGTGAAGTTCGGCTGCACCGTCCAGTGCCGCGTGCGCAAGGCCATCCAGGCCATCCGTGCGGCGGTGCACTCGGGCCGTTTCGGGACGCTCCTGCACGCCGATGCGACCATGAAGTGGTTCCGCCCGGCCGAGTACTACCGCCAGGATGCCTGGCGCAGCCTGCGCCGTGCCGGCGCCGGCGTCACCGTCCAGCATGCCTTCCACTACATCGACCTGCTGCAGTACATCGCCGGACCGGCGGCCAAGGTCGAGGCCCGCATGACCAACCTCGGCCACCCCGGGGTGCAGCTCGAGGACACCGTCCTGGCCTTCCTGACCTTCGAGAACGGCGCCCAGGGCGTCGTCGAAGCCTCGACGGCGATGTGGCCGGGGACCGACGTGCGCATCGAGATCAACGGCACCGACGGCACCGCCATCATGGCCGGCGAGCGCATGGTCACCTGGAAGTTCCGTGACGAGCGTCCCGAGGACGCCGAGATCCGCAACTACGGCAATGCCGCCCAGGCCACCGGTGCCAGCGGCGCGGCGGCCTTCGGCGCCGAAGACCACCAGGTCGTCATCCAGGACCTCATCGACGCGGTGCGCGAGAACCGCGAGGTCGTCATCCCGGTGTCGACGGTGCGGCCGACCCTCGAGATCGTCCTGGCCATGTATCAGTCGGCGGCCCGTCAGGCGCCGGTATCGATGCCGGTGACCGACGACGACGCCATCTGGGACGTCTGAGCGCGACGGCATCGCGCCGGTCCCGACCGCACACGGCCCCCGGGCGTCCGATCGACGGTCGCCCGGGAGCCTGGCGGTGCCATGACTGCGGGAGAAGACCACCATGAAGCGCGTCCGTGAGCAGGGCCGCCGGCGGTTGGCCGCGGCGGCGGTGCTGGTTGCCTTCGCTGGGTCGCTCTGCCTGGCCCAGGAAACGCCACCGGGCACCCCCGCCCCACCCGCAGCCGCTGCCCCGGTCGAGGCCCCGGCCACCGCCGCGGCCGAGGCCCCCAGGGCCGTCGCCAGCGGCGTCGTGACCGCCACCATCCTCGTGGTCCGCGCCCGACCCGCCGCACACTACGAACGCATCGGCCAGTTTGCCCGCGGCGACAAGGTGGCCATCGTCGGCGAAACCGCCGACTGGCTCCAGGTCAGGGTGCCGGCCGATACACGCGCCTGGATCGCCGCCCAGTACCTCGATGCCCAGGGCGTCGTCGGCGCCGACCAGGTCCGGCTCCACTCCGGACCGGGGCTGGTCTTCACCACCTTCGCGGCCGTCCCCAAGGGCACCCGCCTCGACGTCCTCGGCCCGCCCGTAGACGGCTGGCAGCAGGTGCGCGCGCCGGCCGAAGCGGCTGCCTGGGTCAGCCGCGCCTACGTCCGTCTCGAGACGCCTGAGCCGCCGGCCGCCGAGGCCGCTGCGACCGCCGCGACGACCGACACCGCCGCTGCGCCGCCGGCCGGAACGACGGCCACCACGGAGGCGGCGCCCGCCGTGGCCGCGGCAGCCGGAACCGCAACCGCCGGCCAGGGGCAGGACGCCCAGGTCGCCACCACGGCAACAGCGGCTCCCACCGAAGCCGCCACAACCGAGACCGGCACACAGGCCGCTGCGGCTGAGACCCCGGCGCCAACCGCGCCGGCCGCAGCCACCGCCGACACGACGACCGCCACGGCCGCCCAAGCCGACACGACCGCCGCCGCAACGACCGACACCGCCGCCCAAGCCACACCGGCTGCCGCTACGACGACGACCGCCAGCGTGACGGCCCCGACGACCGCGAGCGACAGCGCCGCAACGGCCACGGCGACCGACACGAGCACCCGGGCCGACACGGCGGCCCCCTCCACCGACAGCGCCGCACCGGCCGCCACGACCGAGGCGGCCACAATCACGGCGCCGATCGCGGCGCCGACCGAGACGACGACCGAGACGCCGACAACCCCCGCCGCTGACACCGCCGCGGTTCAGCCGCTCGTCTGGCCGACGGCACCGTCACCCGAGGCGCCCCTGGTCATGCGCGAGGGCATCCTGCTCTCGCTGGGCAACCAGGCCTCCGAGGTCGCCAGCCATGTCCTCTCCATGCCCGTTGGACAGACCGCCTACCCGCTGTGCTACCTCAAGAGCCTGCGTATCGACCTGACGGGGTGGGAGAACCGCAACGTCTGCGTCTACGGCCGTGAGCTCCAGATCCCGGGCTGGCAGCGCCTGGTCATGCACGTCGAGAGCATCCAGGTCAAGCTGCGCTGACTCCCGCGGCGCCGCCCGTGGACCGCCCGGGCGCCGCCGGCGCCCGGGGGAGCGCCACTCGGCTCCTGCCGCCGTGCTTGCGAGCCTGCCTTCTGACGCCCTGAAAGGGCATCATTCATCAGCCCAGGACAACGCCCTGGGAACGTGGAATGTCCCGCATGGCAGGCTGAAAGTCTGCAGCAAGACGACGCAGGCCACGACGCGATCGTTCCTACGAGAGATGCAGGGACTCCGCCACACCGTCTTGCCGCCGCCCCCGACACTCCGCCCTCAGGCCTTTTCGGCCAGGGCCTTCCGCAGGGGCTCGAGGTGGTCGTTGACCTTACGCACCGCCTGCAGGATCTGCTCGAGGTAGGCCTGACTGCCGAGGAGGGCCTGGTGCATGAGGATGACGCCGGTGCGTGTGGTCGCCGCCTCAACACCCGGCAGCGCCAGGCTGGCGTAGTCCTGCCGCCCCGCGCGTTGGCGGTAGGGCAGCGGGCTGGTGCGGTCATCCAGATTCAGGAGCGGGTGGCGGTACACCGCGGTGTAGGGCACCCCCAGAGAGAGGCCCTCGGCCTGCACGGCCCGCAGGTACTGCTCGCGGGTCAGCCCGCCGGCGAGGTCGGGGTCGAAGTGCAGGGTCATGGCGTAGTACGCCTGGGTGGTGACGCGTTCATCGCGCGGCACGGCCTGCAGCGGCCCGCCGAGGGCCGCCAGGCCGGCGGCGAGGGCCTGCGCCGACGCCTCACGGCGCGCCGTCTGCTCGGCCAGACGGCGCAGCCCGCCGCGCAGGAGTGCCGCCTGCATCTCGGTGATGCGGTAGTTGTGGCCGTAGCGCCGGGCGGCGACGAGGCCTTCAAACGGCGCGCGTTCGGGCTCGGCCGGAGCCCAGCCGACCTGCTTCAGGGCGAAGACCGTCCGGTAGACCTCGGGGTCATTGCAGGCCACCGCGCCGCCCTCGCCACTGGTCAGGACCTTGCTCTGCTGGAAGCTGAAGCTGCCGGCATCGCCGAGGGTCCCGGCGGCCTGGCCGCGCCAGCGGCTGCCGTGCTGGTGGGCGACGTCCTCGACGACGCGCAGGCCATGGCGTCGGGCGATCTCCAGGATGGCGTCCATGTCGGCCATGCAGCCATAGAGGTGGACCGGCACGACGGCGCGCGTCCGGGGCGTGATGGCGGCCTCGAGGCTGGCCGGGTCGAGCCCCATGGTGCGGGGGTTGACGTCGGCGAAGACCACCTCGGCGCCGATGTCCAAGGCCGCCTGCGCCGTCGCCACCCAGGTCAGCCCGGGCACGATCACCTCGTCACCGGGCTCGACGCCCACCGCCTGAAGGGCGCACTGCAGGGTGACAGTGCCATTGGCCAGGCACAGGCAGTACCGGCACCCGAGGAAGCGCGCGTATTCCTCGCAGAAGGCGCGCTCCTGGGGCCCAACCCAGCTCCAGACGCCGCTGCGCACCACGGCCGCCACGGCCTCGACATCGGCCGCGTCGACCACCGGCCAGCCCGGACGCGGCAGCGTCACGCTCGGCAGACCGCCCAGCAACACCGGTGTGGACATCGTGGACGCCATCGTCAGAATCCTCCGTGACATCGGACCCGCCGAACACCGCTCCCGGCCTCGCGCCAGGGCTGTTTGAAGATCGTGGCGGCGCTCACTCGGTCACCCTGGAGGGGTGCCAGATCGTAGCCGGGG
>JAAYZO010000483.1 GCA_012514865.1 Lentisphaerota bacterium
CACCTCATACCCCTGCCGCGCCTCGGCACCGCCATCGGCATGGTCAACTTCATCCTGCGCGATGCCGGGCTCAAGGAACGCCGCTTTCCCTTCCTCACCGAGTACGCCTGTGGGGTCAGCGAGGAGTTCCGCCTCGAGCTGGATGCGGCCCTCGGTGAACCCGCGGCCCTGCCGACCTTCGAGACCATGGACACACCGACTCTGCACTGGGACCTCGCCCTCGACTGGTCGGGGCGGACCCTGACCGGCAAGGGCCTCTTCACCATCGACACG
This sequence comes from Lentisphaerota bacterium, assembly GCA_012514865.1. Taxonomy (GTDB): domain Bacteria; phylum Verrucomicrobiota; class Lentisphaeria; order Oligosphaerales; family JAFGRS01; genus JAGVUW01. The sequence goes on from JAAYZO010000483.1 coordinate 274, forward strand.
CCCGAGGTCAGCCCGGCCGCCTACCTCGAGATGAAGGAGTCGCTGAAGACCCTCGAGATCCAGGGCCGCAAGCAGCCGATCTTCCGCAAGACCGCCGAGGCCTGGGCGGGTGCCGACAGCGTCGTGCTCGAGCGCGTCACCGAGATCGAGCTGAAGGACGCCACGCACTGGAGCCGCCTGGACCGCGTGCGCCGCCGCATCCTGACCTACAAGGGCAAGAAGGACCACGCCGAGCTGAGCTGGCAGTACAACCCGTCATGGGAGACGGTCGAGGTGGTGCGCGCCGCGGTGACCGCCGCCGATGGCACGGTCAAGGTCATCAGCCCCGAGGAGATCAACACCATGGACGCGTCCTGGGTGGCCTCGGCACCGCGCTACCCGGCCGGCCGGACGCTGGTGGCGAGCCTGCCCGGCGTCGAGGTCGGCTGTACCCTCGAGGTCGAGGTCCGTTCCACGGCCTCCGGGGGGCCGTTCTTTGCGACGCGGCATCGTTTTGGCGGCTTCGATCCGGCACAGCGCCAGGTGCTTCGTCTGCGCGCTCCGGCCGGCCTGTCGGTGCGTGTGGGCGAGGTCCACGGCGGCCTCCTGGCGCCTGATGGAGACACGATCCAGAGCACGCATCGGCGTCAGGGCGACCTGGTCGAGACGGAGTGGACGGTGCTCGATCAGCCGGCGGTGGTGCGTGAGGATGGCCTGCCGCCGCTGGAGTGCCTGGTGCCGACGGTGCTGATCAGCGCCGGCGAATGGAAGGACTACGCGCGGGAGCTGCGCCGCGCCATGGACCGCGCCGCCGAGGGCGGTCTGGAGGTGCGTCTTCTGGCCGGCAAGGCGCGTGAGCGTCATCGGGATCCCGCCGCCCTGGTGCAGGCTCTGCGCGACCTGGTGGTGACCCGTGTGCGTGCGGCCGGCCCGAGCCTGCCGGAACTGCCGACCGCGGCGATCAGTGCTGCCGATGTGACCCTGCGCGATGGCTACGGCAACAGCGCCGACGTGGCGGTGCTCCTGGGCGCCCTGCTGCGTGCGGCCGGCCTCCGGCCGGAGTGGGCCCTCGCGGCCGCGGTGCCACCGGTGCCGGTGTGCGAGGCGGCCGCGCGGCAGTACCCCGACCCCGGGCTGTTCCCGGCGGTGCTGGTGCGGGTGAAGGTTCCGGGTCTGGGCGTGGTCTACCTCAACGACACGCACCAGTACGCCGCGCTGGGCTCGACGCCGCACGACGGCCGCCTCGGCCTGGCCCTGCGTCGCGGCCGTCTCGAGCGCATCGAGGCCCTGGAGGGCAGTCGCGACGCCGAGGAGGTCGAGTACGTCATCGGCCTTGACGCCGCCGGCGATGCCGAGGTGACCTACCGTCGTCAGAGCCGCGGCGGCCTCTACGCCGCGGAGAACCGTCGTTTCAGCGAGATGCCGCCGGAGGAGCGCCGGCGCTACTTCGAGGAGGCGATCGCGGGGCTCTCGCAGAGCGCCGAGGCGCGCAGCGAGCTCCTCACTGACTTCACGGCCCAGCCCGGCCGGGAGGGCTTCTCGGCATGGGTGCGGGCCATGGCCGTGCGCGATGGCGACTACCTGACCCTGAACCTGCCGCGCAGCCTGCGCCAGCTCATGGGCCTGCGCGCCGATACGCGACGCGAGCCGCTCTTCTGGTCGGCGCCGCGGCGGCTGCGCCTGGCCTTCGAGGTGGTGCTGCCGCCGGAGTTCAACGAGGTGGTCCTGAAGCCCCAGGAGATGGTCTGGGAGGCCCCTGAGCAGGCCGGCACGGTCCGCACCACGGTGACGCGGCCCGAGCCGGGGCGGCTGCAGGTGGTCCACGAGGTCGACCTCCGCCCGGCGATTCTACCGGCGGCGGCCTACCCGGAGCTTCTCGAGACGCATCGGCGTCTCAGCCACCCGGCCGCGGCCACGCTGCTCCTGCGCCGTCAGCCCGCCGCCGCGGCGCCCTGAAGCAGCCCGTCTCGCCGGCGGGGCGGTCCGAGGGTCGCGTCAGCGCTCGCCGGGTCACCCTGGAGGGGTGCCAGATCGTAGCCGGGG
>JAAYZO010000484.1 GCA_012514865.1 Lentisphaerota bacterium
CTGACGGGCGACCCCCTGGCGCCGGGGCGGGCCTGGGTGGGCGCCATCGGCCTGCCGGCGCGAAACTACGTCCAGAACGGGGGATTTGAGCAGGGCCTGGAGGGCTGGAGCTGGTTTGTCCATCGCGCCGGCGGACTCGAGCGCGATGGCGCCGCCGAGGGCCTGGCCGCCTTCCGGCTCGAGGGGCTCGACCCCGAGAAACACGTCTACCTCTACCAGTACCGCCTGCCTCTCGTCCCCGGCCGCACCTACACCCTCTCGGCACAGATGCGCAGCGACGGCCTGTCGCAGGCCAACTGCGACTTCGGGGTGCTCTTTGTCATCAACCACGGCTGGACCGAATCGGCCGTGCTCAAGCCGACGGCGCCGACGATGCCCTGGACGACGCTGCAGGCCACCTTCACGGCCTTCCCGACCCGGAACCGGCCCGACGGCAACCCCGACTACAGCCTGGTCGCCTACTGGCCGCCGAACAGCGCGGGCCGGGTGTGGATCGACGCGGTGCAGATCGAGGAGGGCGACCAGGCGACCCCCTACAGCGCGGTCGACCTGCGCCCCGGTCTGGCGTTGCGCGAGCGCCTGCCCGGCCTGGCGGTGCGCCTTGAGGCCGCCCGGCAGGCCCAGGCAGCGTTCTCTGAGGTACCCCTCCTGGCGGCCCTGCGCCGCGAGGTCGACGGCGTCGCCGCCGGCGCCGAGGCGCTGCGCGATGACCTGCGGCGTTACGCCGAGCTGTCGCCCGCCGACCGCGACGGCCTCATGCCGCGCCTGGAGGCTGCCGAGGCCGCCCTGGCGTCGGCGCGGAGCCTGGTCTGGGTCAGCCCGGCGCACCTGCCGCTCGGCGAGGTGCCCTGGCCGGCCGAGCGTCCGTCCTCACCGGTGGTGAGCCTGACCTGCGTCCAGGGCGAGCACCGCGATCTGGCCATCACCATCGCCCATCTCACCACCGCCGGCTTTCCGGCGCGGCTGGCCATCCCGGCGCTGTACAGCCCCGGGCTGGCCCTGAGTCTGCCTCCGGAGCGCTGGCTGACGGCCTATACGGTGCCGCGTCTGCGCGGCCATGCGCGGCCCGACCTGGTCTGCACCGACCCACTGCCCGAACTCGGCCCGGATGGGATTGTCGAGGTCCTGCCGGCGGCCCTGACGCAGGTCGTCGTCTCGATCGACACCGGTGCCCTGCCCCCGGGCGACTACGAGGCGGCGCTGGAGCTGTCGTCGCTCCTCGACGGGAGCTGGCGGCAGGCGCTGCCCGTGAGTCTGCGGTTGTTGCCCTACCGTCTACCGCCGCTGAGCGGCGTCGACATCGCCGACTGCTATGGCTTCATCGACTACGCGCGGCCGGCGATGCTGGCGGCGGGCGTGAATACCTTCACGATCCCGGTAGCGTGGATCGACGCCGAGTTCTCCCGCGAGGGCGTCCTCGAGCGCTTCGACAGCAGCCGCGTGGCCAGCCATGTGACGGGCCTTCTGGCGGACCTGCCCGAGGCGCGCTTCCACGTCCTGAACCTCCAGGGCCTCTACCGCGACCTCCGCACGCGCCACGGCCTGCAACCCGACTCGGCTGCCTTCCAGGACGCCCTGCGCGCCTGGCTGCAGCGCCTGACTGCCGAGATGCAGGCCCTCGGGGTGCCGCCCGGGCGCCTCATCATCGAGACCTTCGACGAGCCCGGCCCGGGCGACCTTGCGACCGCGCTGGCCATGGCCCGCCAGGTGAAGGCGGCCGTGCCGGGTGTCCAGACGCATTTCTACGCCAGCGGCATCACGGACAGCCCGGACTGGACGGCGGCCGCGGCGGCGCATGACATCGTGGCGCCGGCTGTCGGGCAATGCACCCCCGAGGCCATGGAACGCCTCAAGGCGCTCGGGACACGCCTGTGGGTCTACGACTGCCAGGCCTACGGCGAGTCCCTGCACCCGCTCGCCTACTACCGTCTGATGCCATGGATGTGCTGGCACTACGGCATCCGTGGCTGGAGCCACTTCCACTGGTTCAACACCAGCCACGGGCGCCCCTACCGCGCCTGGGATGGGGTCGAAGCCCAGAATCTGGTCTACCCGAGCCGGCCGGGTATGGCGCCGGTGCTGTCGCGGCGTTACCTGGCCCTGCGCGCCGGTCACGACGACTACCGGCTCCTGCAGGCCGTCGCGGCGCTGGCCGCGGCGCCGTCGGCGAGCCCTGCCGGGCGCGAGCCGGCCAGCGCCTTCCTGAGGGCGGCCCCGGCGGAGGCCATGGCGTTGTCGCCGCGTCGGCGCGGCTACGAGACCGGCATCGAGCCGGGCCAGCCGGGCGATCGTCTCGACCGCCTGCGCGAGGCGCTGGTCGGGCACCTCGCGGCACTGCTGCCGCCGGCAGGGCCTCTGCCGTGTGGGTGGTCGGCGACGCCGGCGGGTGGCGAGGTTCGTGTCGAGCTTCCGGCGGCGGGGCTGCTCTCGATGCGGCCGTGGTACGACACCGGCAGCGGCGCCTCGGTCGTCAGCGCCGTCACGGCCGGGACGATGCGCCTCCCCTGCCCGTCCGAGCCGGCGGGCGAACGCCGCTGGCGGCTGGAGCTGCGCGGTGACGACGGCCGGCTCTGGCTGGGATCGACCTTCATCCCGCCGCAGGTCAGCGTCGACAGCACCGCCACGCACTACAGCGCACGCGTTCTCAACGACGGCCTCCGTGTCGCGGCGGCGAAGTTCGAGCCGGGCCTCGCCTGGGTGTCCTCCGGCGAGGCGGTCGAGCACTGGGTCGAGATCGACGTGGGCCAGCCGCGGCGGCTCGCCGAGATCGGCCTGTGGTGGATGACCTTCACCGGCCTGCCGCAGCGCACTCAGGTGTGCTGGCTCGACGGCGAGGACTGGAAGCCGGTCTCGGCGACGCCTGACTGGCGTCCGGCTGCGGCCGCCGTGGAGTCCCTGCGCTTCGAGCCGGTGCTGACCCGCCGGCTGCGGGTGCGCCAGGCGCCCTCCGGGGGCGGCCGCGGCGGCCCGAACCTCATGGGCCTGAGTGAAGTCGAGGTGCGCTGAGCGCGAGCGTCACCGGGCGTCGTGAATAAACCGGGCCGGCCGGGCGCTATAGGGAAAACCCGCGGCGGGGCTCCTGTGGCACTACGACTGAGACCGCGTGTCTGTGCTGATAACCATGATCAGGACTGAATCGACCATACTGCTGATGGCCCTGGCGGTGCTCTGTGTCTGCACCGGCTGCAGCACCTCGAGCCTTTTCGTCTCGTACCCGAAGCAGATCAACCCGCTGCTTCAGGACGTCCGACAGGGCCGGGCGCTCGCCCCGGAGGCGATCCCGGCCGGCCGGATCGAGTCGGCGGATCGGGTGCTGTACCTGGCCGAGCGCGGCCGGCTGCAGCAGGTCCAGGGCAACCACCAGGGCAGCATCGTTGACTACCGCGAGGCGATCGCGGCGGTAGCGGCGGCCGAGCAGGCCGCCGATGTGACCGTCCGCGGTGCCGGCGCGCAGCTTGGTGCGGTGGTGGTCAATGACAACGTGCTGCCGTACCGTGCCGCGAGTTACGAGCGGGTGCTGCTGCACCACCTGCAGGCCTTGAACTACCTCATGGCCGGCGACACGCAGGCCGCGGCGGTCGAGGTACGTCGAGCCGAGTTCGAGCAGCGTCAGGCCCTCGACCGGCATGGCCGCGAGATTGCCGAGGCGCGCGCCGAGGCCAGCCGCAACCGCCTAGACCTCGGCCAGGCCGAGCAGCGCCTCAACCAGGCCTACGCCGGCCTCGACGAGGTCGCCGGGAAGGTCAAGAACTCCTTCCAGAACGCGGCGACCTTCTTCGTCTCCGGCGTCATCTACGAGCTGGTCGGACAGCCCAACGATGCTTATATCGACTACAAGAAGGCCCTCGAGATCATGCCGGGCAACGCCGTCCTGCAGCAGGACGTCCTGCGTCTGGCCCGGGTCACGGGCATCACCGACGACATCGAGAGCCTGCGGGCACGCCACCCCACCGCCGACCTGCCGCCGGTACCCGCCGGCAGCGGCTCGCTGGTGGTCCTCGTCGACGACGAGTTCGTTCCCCAGAAGCAGTCCTTCAAGATACCCCTGCCGATCATCAGCGCCGGCCGTTACGTCGGCATGGTGGCCCTGGCTTTCCCCTTCTACGAGTCAGCGTGGCACGCGCCGACGCCCTACGCCGTCGAGATCAACGGCAGCCGCCGGGGCGCGACCGAGGTCGTCTGCTCGACCCGGGCGCTGGCTGCCAGGGCTCTGCGCGAACGCCTCCCGGCGATGCTCCTGCGCCAGGGCGCGCGGGCGGCCGCCAAGGGCATCATGGCGAAGGAACTCACCGACAACTTCGGCCCGGCCGCGGCCTTCGCCACGACGATCCTGAACTACGCCACCGAGCAGGCCGACCTGCGGAGCTGGTCGTCGCTGCCGGACAACGTGCAGATCGCCCGGCATGTCGTCGCCGCCGGGAGCGCCCGGGTGGCCCTCAGCCACGGCAGCGGCCCGCGTGTGACGGTGACCGTGCCGGTGACCGACGGCGGCGTGACGATCCTCTACGCCCGGCGCGCCGGCGGCACACTCTACGTCCAGCCGGCCGCTTTCGGTCCCGGCGGTGTGCCCCTGGCGGCGGCCGGGACCTGAGCGCGGAACGGCAACGGCTGCTGATGGCAGCCGCCGCCAGAAAGAAAGGACAGACCATGATGATGCAACGACTCGGTCGGTGGAAGGGCCTCGGCATCGCCGGGGTCGGCGTGGCGCTGCTCGTCGGCGGCTGCCGCACGACGCCGGTGTCGGCGGAGACGCCCGGCGTCGTCATCCGCCATGCCGATGGCAGCACGGAGATCACTCGCGAGGTCGTCTTCGCCCAGAGCCGCCTGACGCGCTGGCTGCGGGTCAGGGAGCTGCGCCGGCAGAACACCGGCCACGGCCTCCTGGCGCCCGGGATCACGGTGCAGTCGACCTACGGCGGCACCCTCCGGTTCGAGTACCGATTCTGCTGGTTCGACGCCGCCGGCCGTGAGGTCGCGGCCGATACCGACTCGTGGAAGCCGGTGACGCTGCGTCGGGGCGAGAGCAAGGCCCTCGATTCTGTGGCGCCGACGCCGGAGGTGACCGCCTTCCAGCTCATCCTGCGTGTCCCCTGATGCATCACCGGCCGCCGTGGCGGCGGCCGAACCAAGGAGTGCCATGCCCATGAAGGTCGATGTCCGTTCTCTTTCGCGGTTTGCCTGCCTGACGGTTCTGGGTCTCGGCCTGGGTACCGGCTGCACCTCGACGAAGGTGGGCTATGCCGACCCGCTCAAGGCCGAGCCCCTGACGACGCAGTGGGAGGCCGGCGATCTGCACCAGATTGCCGAGACCATGATCGACTCGCTGCTGACCACGCCGACCGTGGTCGATGCGACCACCGGACGCACGCCTGTGCTCAGCGTCGGCAAGGTCAAGAACAAGACCATGCAGCACATCGACACGGAGTCGCTCACCGACACCATCCGCACCCGCCTGCTGCGCTCGCGGCGCTTCCAGTTCGTCGACCGCACCACCGACGACCAGGTCGCCGAGGAGTTCCGCGTGCAGCAGGAGAGCGGCCTGGTCGATCCGCAGAAGGCGGTCCCGGTCGGCCAGCAGTACGGCGCCGAGTACCTCCTCACCGCCAATCTCTCCGAGATCGCCAATACGGACGGCCGCACCCAGGACGTGTTCTACAAGTTCACGATGAACCTGCGCAACCTCCGCACCGGCCTGATCGAGTGGGCCGAGGAGAAGGAACTGCGCAAGGTCAGCACCCGTCGTCGGTTCGGTTTCTGATCACGCTAAGGAGGATCTGACCATGTGGCGCCTTTCCATCCTCGTCTTCGCGACGGCCTGTGCGGCGAGGTCCGCCGAGAGCCTGCCTCTGCAGGTCTCGCTTTGGCCGCCGGTGCAGGTGGTCTGTGCCGATACCAGCGTCGCCGGCCTGCGGCTCAACCTGCTCTATGGTGACAACGTCGTCATGCAGGGCCTCGACCTCGGTGTGGTGTCGGGCTCCGACTGCTGCGACGGCATCCAGATCAACGCGGTGAACTGGGTGCGCGACCTGGCCATGGGCGTGCAGGTCGGCCTGGCCAACACCATGGGCGCGGCCGAGGGCCTGACCATCGGCGGTATGAACACCGCCCGCACCACCCTCACCGGCGTCCAGATCGGCATCCTGAACTACGCCGAAGAGGCCGCCGGTCTGCAGATCGGGCTGCTCAACAGCGCCGACACCATGGTCGGCCTCCAGATCGGGCTGGTCAATATCATCCACGATGCCCGCGTGCCGGCACTGCCCATCCTGAACTGGCAGTTCTAGCCCGGGTCACCTCTGGGCTGCGGGCGCTCGCCCGCAGCCCAGGGACGCGGGGACGCGGGGCCGCGGCCTTCGGGCTCGGGACACGGACGGGCACGGACGAACCCAGCGCGGGCTGTGCCCGCAACCCAAGCGGGGACCAGTCCCCGCACCCCTGCAGGAGGGACGCGTCCCTCCTGACCTCCCGGGCCTTGTGCGTGGATGGGGCAGTCCTGACGCAG
>JAAYZO010000485.1 GCA_012514865.1 Lentisphaerota bacterium
ACGGCATGGGAGAGACCGCATCGCGGTCTGCCGCGGCCAAGGCAGGGATGGGGAAAGGGCACGCCTGTGGATACCCTGGATGCCTATGTCGTGCTGAACCAGCTTCCGGGCATCGGCCCGTTGCGGGTGGCGCAGCTCCTGCAGCGTTACGGCTCGCCGCAGGCGATCCTGTCGGCGCCGTCGGCGGAGCTGTCGCGTCTGCCCGGCCTGGGCGGCAAGCTGGCGGGGGTCCTGAGCGGCTGGCGCGACTACGCCGACCCGGAGGCCGAGCGCCGCCTGGCCGAGCGCGGCGGGGTGACCATCCTGGCCTGCGACAGCCCGGACTACCCCGAGCTTCTCCGGGAGATCCACGACCCGCCCCTGTGCCTCTACTGCCGCGGCTCGATCGAGGCCCTGCGGCGCTGCGCCCACGGCCTGGCCATGGTCGGTTCGCGCCGCACGACCCTCTACGGGACGCGCATGGCCGAACACCTGGCCCTGGGCGCGGCCTACGCCGGCTGGCCGGTGGTCTCCGGCCTGGCCCGCGGCATCGACACGGTCGTCCACGACGCCGTCCTGAAGGCCCGCGGCTGCACGGTGGCGGTCCTGGGCAGCGGCCTGGGCCAGATCTACCCGCAGGAGAATGTCGCCCTGGCCCGCCGCATCGCCGAGGCCGGCGGCGCCGTGATCTCCGAGTTTCCCATGGACTACCACCCCGACAAACGGACCTTCCCGATGCGCAACCGCATCATCTCAGGCATGACCCTCGGCACCGTTGTCATCGAGGCCGGCGCCACCTCCGGCTCGCTGATCACCGCCGGCCAGGCTGCCGAGCAGGGCCGGCAGGTCTTTGCCGTCCCCGGCCGCGTCGATACCCCGCAGGCGCGCGGCTGCCACGCCCTCATTAAGGACGGCGCCAAGCTCGTCGAGTGCTTTGAGGACATCGCCGAGGAATTCACGCGCCTGCCGGGACTGCCCCTCGAGACGCCCGCGACAGGCGCCGCTGGTGGCGTCCCGGAGGCCGCCAGCGGCACCGCCGACGGGGCCGCCAGGAGGCCACCGCCGGCGGCCGGACTGGAATTGTCGCCCTTGGAGGAGACATTACTGGCTTCTCTCGATACCACTGAGGTTGGCATCGATGACCTCATTGCGGCCGTCGGCGCCCCGACTGCCGAGGTCCTCAGCGCCCTGCTGCGCCTGGAAATGCGACGCCTCGTCCGGCAACTGCCCGGACGGCGTGTTGTGCGCAACCAGCCGCCGGCCGGGCGCTGAGCGGGCCCGGGATGTCGATCACCTCGACTACAAGAACGGATGACGCGATGGCAACAGCGCTGGTTGTGGTAGAGTCGCCAACCAAGGCCCGCACCATCGCCCGCTTCGTCGGGCGAGACATGCGCGTGCTGGCCTCCAATGGGCACGTCCGCGACCTGCCCAGCCGGTCCCTTGGCGTCGATATCGCCGGCGGCTTCAAGCTCGACTACGTCCTGACCAGCCGCGGCAGACAGGTCGCCGCCGACCTGCGCAAGGCGGCCCGCCAGGCCACCGAGATCTACCTGGCGACCGACCCTGACCGCGAGGGCGAGGCCATCGCCTGGCACCTCATGGAGGTCCTCAAGGAGGCCGCACCCAAGGCGCATTTCCACCGGGTGACCTTCCACGAGATCACCCGGCCGGCCATCACCGCCTCGTTCGCCCACCCCGGCGAGATCGCCGAAGACCGCGTCATGGCCCAGCAGGCCCGCCGCGTCGTCGACCGCCTCGTCGGCTACCAGGTCAGCCCCCTCCTCTGGCGCGAGGTCCGTAAGGGCACCAGCGCCGGACGCGTCCAGTCCGTCGCCCTGCGCCTGGTCTGCGAACGCGAACGCGAGATACTGGCCTTCAAGCCCGTCGAGTACTGGAACCTCGAGGCCCTCTTCGAAACCGGCCAGAGCAAGGTCGAACTCAAGACCCGCCTGGCCCAGCTCGACGGCGCCAAGCCGGTCATCCCCGACGCCGAGACCGCCGGCGCCCTGGCCACCGAAATCGAGGCCGCCAGCTTCGCCGTCGCCGCGGTGACCTCCAAGCCGCGCCGCCAGTACGCCCCGCCGCCCTTCATCACCAGCACCCTGCAGCAGGCCGCCGGCGGCGCCCTGCGCTTCTCCACCAAGCAGACCATGCAGATCGCCCAGCAGCTCTACGAGGGCATCGACCTCGGCGACGGCGGGCCGGTCGGCCTGATCACCTACATGCGTACCGACTCGGTCGCTGTCGCCCAGGAGGCGCAGGAGCAGGCCCGCGAGGCCATCGCCGTCCTCTATGGCAAGGAGTACGTCCCGGCCACGCCGAACCGCTTCCGCTCACGGCAGTCGGCCCAGGAGGCCCACGAGGCCATCCGGCCGACCGACGTACAGCGCACCCCCGAGGCCGTGGCGTCCTACCTCACCCCCCCGCAGCTCCGGCTCTACACCCTGATCTGGCGGCGCTTCATGGCCAGCCAGATGGAGGCGGCCCGGCAGGTCGACCACGCCATCGATATCGAGGCGCGC
>JAAYZO010000486.1 GCA_012514865.1 Lentisphaerota bacterium
CGATCAGAGCGGCACCTGGGCGGTCCGCATCGAGCCCGGCGGGGGCTTCTCCGAGCCGGTGCGGGTGCCGCTGGAGGCGCCGCTGGCGGTGCCGTTCTTCACGGCCTCGCCGCGGGCCGGCTGTGCTCTGACCGAGGCCGTGGATATCCTCAGCACCGGCCGTCGTGACGGCCAGCCGGTGGCGCTCTACACGCGCCTGCGCTTCGTGCCGCCGACGCGGCGCCTGCCCTGATGCGGCCGCGGGCGGGGGCGCCTTCCGGGGTGAACCAGGGACCCAAGGGACTCCAGGGACTCAAGGGACTCCGGGTGGCGCCGGCACTACCCGGCGCCCCATGCGCCGGCGAGACTCCCCCCGGGAGTGCCACGAGCCGAGTGGCTCAGCCCCCCCTGGGAGCGCCGAGCGTCGGCTCGGCATCCTTCCCGGGCGCCGCGGGCGCCCGGGAAGTCCACGCGCAGCGCCGCGCACCCACTGGCCGGTTCACAGGGCGGTGAGCATGGCCTGCGCCGTCTGTTCGAAGCGCGCCTGCCACTCGGGTGCCAGGAGGCAGTCGCTGTCTTCCTGGGCCCAGCCGCGGTTGCGGAGTTGTTCGACGGTCGGGGCGTAGTAGATGTAGCCATTGGTGCAGCCGGCGACGAAGGTCAGGGGGTGTGGCGAGGCCTGCTTCAGGTTGAGGCCGATCTGCACCGAGAGTTCACCGGGGAAGGTCAGCAGGACGAAGTCGCCGACGCGGAGGGCCACCACCTCGACGGTGAGGCTGTCGCTGCCGGCGGCGGCATTCTGGGCCTGATGCATACGCAACAGGTCGAGGTTGGCCCGCAGGCGCGTCAGCGCCTCCATCGTCTCGAGGTTGCCCTGGTAGGCCTCGACATGGCGGCGGTTGGCGGCGTCGAACCGGGCGAGGTCATCGCGGCCCTGGGCGCGTTCGTGCAGGTAGTGGTGGGCGTCGGCCGACGGGTACTCCGGCCACAGGCGCTGCTTGAGGAGGAGCTTCAGGAAGGCCTTGGCGTTGAGTGTGGTGCCGCGCAGGCTCTGGAGGAGGCGTTCCTGTTCGGCGAGGAGGTCGGCGATGGCGGGCGCGAGGTCGGCGCGCGGCAGGTCGATACTGCGGGTAGTCAGACGCAGCGTCGCATCGGCGCGGCAGGTGATCGCCGGCAGGGCCCGCAGGGTGCTGAGGCCCAGCATGATGCCGAGCGGCACGGCATCCCTCGGATGGTCGAAGTCCTTGTAACCGACCGGGTTGATGTCGCCGGCGCAGCCCTGGAAGAAGAACGCCATGGCGTCGTGGCCGAGGGCATCCTCGAGAGTCCTGGAGGCGACGCCGACGAGGTCGGCGGTGTTGCCGCCGCCGGGGACGCCCTGGATGGGGTGGCAGGCGATGGTATAGACGACGGCGAGGGTCCTGCCGTCGAGGCGGTCAAGGCGCAGGATGCCGATCTGAGGGTCGATCGGGCCCACCGCCTCGACGCGCGCGTCAGTCGGCAGGCCGTAGGCGTGGCGCACGTCGGCCTCATGGCCATCCTGCAGACGCATACGGCGGTTCTCCATGATGCGGTCCTCATGGCCGCAGCCGGCGCCGGCGCGCACCGGCACCATCGCCTGCCACGCCGTGCGGATGGCCTCGAGCGTCTGGGGCACGATGTCCTTGCAGACGACCCCGTGGCAATGGCTGGCATTGACGACCAG
>JAAYZO010000487.1 GCA_012514865.1 Lentisphaerota bacterium
CTCACCTTCGCCTCACGCGGCGCCTTGACGAAGTTGGCGTAGGCGAGGCCGAGGACCTTGGCGGCGGGGTCGTGCCGGCGGGCCTCGTCGAGGACCGCCTGGTAGAAGCGCGCGTAACGATCCGAGAACGACCCGAGGCTCTTCCACCACTCCGGATCGGCGGCGGCGAAGGCCTTCCGGGCGCGCTCCACGCGCTCGGCCCACGGGAACCCCAGATCCGGATCGGGGACATCCCACGACAGACAGCGCTCGCAGACACACTTCCCGCAGGTGTCATTCTCGGCCGCGTCGATGTACGGCTGCCACGGCGAACGCACCGCCAGCCAGTTCTCGACGATCTGGCGGTGGACCGCCGGGTTGGACACGCACAGGGAGACATACTGCGGCTTGCCGTCGCAGTAGGTCGGGTCGGAACGCCGCGTGCCGTCGGGGAGGAGATTGAAGTACTCCGGGTGCTCCTGGCCGTAGGTCTCCCACCAGCCGGTGAAGGCGTGCGAGGCATTCATGGTGCACGGCATCGAGAAGCGGTGCCGAATGAGCCACCTCGCCTGCTCCCGGAAGAAGCGGTGCGCAGACTGCACCGACGACCACGCCCCGGGCTTTTCGAAGTGGTCACAGACCGTGCTGTCCCGGAATCGCGAGAACAGGAACGCCGGCTTGCCCTGCGCATCGCAGTCCGGCAGCGAGAGGCTCGCGGCCTTGGGCGTCACCGTGCCCAGCTCGCCCGGCCAGAGCCAGCGCACGCCGAGATGCTTCTCGAGGAGGTCATAGACCGCGAAGAGGGTGCCGCGGCGCACGTAGTTGTTGATCGTCTGGGTCATCATGACCGGCCCGCGGCTGTCATCGCCGGCCAGGTAGAGCCGGTCCTTCTGCCGGCGGATGACCCAGGCATTCGGCTCGCTGCAGAAGGTCACGCCGGCACGGCCTGCGGCCTCGGCGCCCAGCAGGATGAGGTTGCCCTCGGGCTCGCGGCTCGCCGCGACCATCGGCAGCGCCGCGCCGGTGATCAGACGGACGTGGAGCTGGAGTTCTTCGGCGGCGCTCTGCACCACCTGCAGCGGGTCGTCGGGGACCACGATCGTCGCCACGGGCCGGCCGTCACGCACCAGCTCGAACGGCCTGTCACCCGCCGCCCCATCCGCGGCTCGGCCTGACATCGCCCAGACTCCCACCAACACCCCGCAGGCCAGCAGACTCGAGAAACCGCGCCGGCGGTTCTTCCGGAGGCCGCGGCGAAGCCGCTGCCGCCCCGTCGTGGTCGCATGCGTCATGTCCATCGTCGATCCGCCTCCTGCGGTACCGCCCACACCCGATAGCACTGCCGACGACGGGAGAATCTACCACGGCCGGCAGGAAACGTCGCCCCTGAACACGGATGGATCGTAACCGATCCGTCCAGTTCGGGCGTTGGCGCGCGGCGGCTCGTAGGAACCATGGCGGTGTGACGTGCACGGTTCTGTCGCAGACTTTCAGCCTGCGATGCGCCTTGTCCGATTTCCCAGGGCGTTGCCCTGGGCTGATGAATGATGCCCTTTCAGGGCGCCGGGACGGAGGCCCGCGGGGAGGCGCCGCGACCGGTGGCCCGCCGTGCCATGTCCGGTGCTCGTGCGCCGGTGAGTCGGCCCGTATGAGACGTCGCGCGGCAATGCAACCTCCGCGTAGGGAAATCCACCGCAGAAGACGCGAAGGACGCAGAGGATGGGATGTTGAGCGAACGCCGCGAGCGGTGTTTCGCCGTGCCATGTCCGGTGCTCGTGCGCCGGTGAGCCACGACTGCCATCGCCGGTCCTCAGTTCCCCTGAGGAGCGGTCGCCGGCGGCGCGGGCGCCGCGGCCGTGCCGCTCGATGGCTGGACCACCTCGATGCGGTCGCCAATGCCGTAGTCGTAGAGGGCTATCGGGCCGTCGCCGAAGGTGGCCTTGAGATCGGCGGCGCTGAGCGACGGAGCGAGGTACAGGTCGTAGCCGGCGATGCCGGTGATCCACTGCTGGCCGTTGACGCCGCGCAGTCGCAGCGACGTCGTGCCATCCGGCGTCTCGGCGCGGGCGCCGGCGAGGCGGCAGGTGCCCTCGAGGTACTCGCCGGCCGCGGTGACACTGCCGGTCGCGAAGGGCAGCGGCGCGCCGTTGCGCACGACGCCGTCGTCGTAGCCGATCGGGCGGGCGCGTCCGATCAGCGCGGTCTCCTTCAGACGCAGGCGCGTGTGCCCGGCGTCGAGACGCTCGCTCGCGAGCACCCGGACCATGGAGGATCGCCCGGGGCTGAAGATGCGGACCCACGTCGGCTCGACGGCCGCGCTGACCGTGATCGTGTTCGCCGTGCGGTCGAGCGCGGTGATCTCGCCGCGCACCGCGTCGCCGAAGGAGACTGAGCCGCGCGGCGTGGTCACGGCCACACGCACGTCGCGCGCGTCGCCGCGCTGCAGCGTACCGGCAGGCTTCGGCGCGTGGATGGTGACGCTGTCGGTCTCACCGCCGCGCTCGACGACGACCGTCTCGCCATCGACGCGCACCCCGGTGATACCCGCGGCGACCGCACCGCGATAGGGCTCGAGGACGGTCACAAAGCGCGAGGAGAGGCCCTCGGCGCCTTCCCGCCGGACGAACAGGTAGGGCAACGTCCACTCCGCCGGGCGCGCCGGCGAGCGCCCCTTGCCGTAGATCAGCTCGACCGGCCCGCCGACCGGCACCACATGCAGCCTCAGGCCGGCCGGCTCGGCCAGGCCGAAGGCCCAGTCGAAAAGCGCCGGATCGGCGGTCGTCAGGCGCCGGACGTCGGTCACGTAACAGAGGGCGTCGGTGACCTCGCGGCCGCGCACATTGACGTAGCTGCTGCCGTAGGCGACGTCCGGCCCGGCGGCGGTGCCGGCCTCCTGCACCTGCCAGGCCCCCTCGGGCAGCACCGGCTCGACCAGGGCGCTGTGCCAGCTCTGGTCGTGGCGCCGGCCGCCGTCAACGAAGAACACATCGACGACGTAGCTGCTGCTGCCGTCGCCGACCTCGACGAGAACGGTCGCGCGCTCGTAGCGTTCGACAGGCGGGTGCCCCTCGGCGTAGGTCTCGCCACGCTTGAAGGGCGAGTGGTTGAACTGCGGGTTGTAGCAGTCGTGGGCGATAACGGAGGCCTTGACATGATCGCGGTCGCCAATCAGCGCGACCCACCCGCGCGGCACGATCGGCGGCATCAGCGGCGGCGCGCCGTCGACGGTCACCGTGTTGTGCCCGTAGCTGTTGGCGTCCCACTGCTGCCGGTAGGACCACGTGAAGGGATATCCGAGGTCCGGCAGGAGCGACAGCTCGTGGGCGTAGAGGTACAGCGCCAGGAAGTCGTCCTGCTGGTGGCCCTTGAGCGCCGAGTAGTTGGTCATCACCTCGCTGGTCGCACCGCGCAGGAAGGCAAAGCCGTAGTCGTCGAGGAGCCTGGTCTCGAAACGCACCGGGGTCGCGGCCTGGCGTGCCTCGGCCTCGACGGATGGCTCGAAGAGGTTGCCGCCGGCCGGCATCTCGCCCTTGACCCCGAGCAGCGCCGCGGCGTAGCGCGGCTCGCGGTAGAGGCGGAAGCCATCGGCGTAGAAGTGCGGGTAGTTGCTGACGAACCGCGGCGGTATGAAGCCGGGTTTCAGCCGCGCCCCGCCGGCATCGCCGACCTCCGGCGCGAAGGCGTCGAGGAGCGTAATGTCGATGAAGAAGTCGTACATCGCCTGCGCCTTGGGCTCATCCAGCAGCGGCGGGTAGCGCCGGACGTCCAGGCGCTCGGCATGGCGGGCCCGCAGGACCTCCATACGCTTGGCGACCTCGACATAGTCGAACTTGATGCGGTCGTACCCCGGACCCTCGAAGCCGCCGCCGTCACGCGTCAGGAAGTTGCTGAACACATACCCGGCCGGCGCATAGCCGCCGTAGTAGGTATACTCGACCATGTCGAGGCTGTTGGGCCGAGTTGCGCCGTCGACGTCGTCCATCACCAGGGCCATGGTGATCGCGGCAAGCTGGTGATGACCCGGGTTGCCGGCGATGGCGTTGTCGAGCAGCGCCTGCATCGCCTGGCGGAAGATGCGGTCCTCGACGAACTGCCGCGCCTCCTCCGGCGAGCCGGCCGGCAGGCCTTTTCCACGCAGCGCGCCGAGCAGCCGATCCGACTGCTCGTAGATCGGCTTGACCGCGTCGTACGCCAGCGCGATGACCGGCAGCGTGATGCACTCCCAGATGTAGTCGGTGACCATCCCCGAGCGATGGCCGTACGGGCCGTCGTAGCAGTACTCGCGGTGGAACCGCGGACCGGGGAAGTTCTCCGCCAGCGCCGCGAGCAGCACCGCGCACGCCTCGCCGTAACGCCGCTCGTCGGTCAGCAGGTAGGCGGTCGAGAGCGACTGCAGCGCCGGCAGCACGCGCAGGAGGTAGGCCTTGTGGGCGTAGTAACGCTTGAAGGGGTAGGTCTTGCCATCGATGACCACGCCGGCACCGTCGTCGGGATGCTCGGCATCGGGGTAGCGCTCGCCGCCGATCGGGCAGATCACCTGCCAGGGGTGCTTCTCAAAGTCGATCTTCCAGGGATCCCAGGCGCCGTAGCGGCGGATGGCCTCGCCGTGGGCGGGGCAGGTCGTGATGTCGGAACCTGTGGTCTTGCGGCCGATGGTGATCGGCGGCATCATCGCCCAGAGCGCATCGTCGCTCATCGCCGCCAGCGCTACGGCACCAATCACACGGTCGGCGCCGATGCCGGACTGCGGCGTGAGCGCCCCGGCGTGGAGGACCTCGTCATACCGCGCCCGCGCCCAGGCGTGCTCAGACACATTCCGCCGCGCCGACTCGATGCGCTCGGGGGTGTAGTAGGTCCGCACCGCACCGGCGCGAGCGAAGGCGACCGCCATGGCAAGACCGATCAATAGCAACAGACGATGCGTCATGCCCAGCAGCGCACCGGCCAGCAGTAACTGCGGCTTCACGATGGAGCCCCCTATGCCATCCCGACTCACGGACGCCTGCGCCCCGCTAACCTGGATTATTCGCGAAGCGCGGATGCTTCGCTCGCAACCCACTTGCGCCGCACCTCGTTGCGGCGCAAGTTTCGACGCGCGTCGCGGTGCGCCGCTTGCTCAAGGTTGGCCCTGAGCAAGGGGCCGCAAGTGCCTCGCGTCGAAGCCCGAAGGGTGACCTGTTCAAGAGCCGCCGTGCGGCGCGTGAATAGGTCAGGCTAAGGCACTCGGCCCTGCGGCACCATGCCCACAGAAGGCACCCGCGCCCAGCCTGACGGCAGGACGCGCGGCGCCTCGGACGACGATACGATACAGTCGCAGAGCCAGGGACGCACACCCCACGACAGGCCGCGGGCCGTGGGGCCGGTGCCGGCCGGAAAGGGACACCAGCGACCCAAGGGACTCCAGGATGGGGGCACCGCCGAGCCGCGTGCCGCTGTGGCCGCTAGGCTCCACGGGGTCCCCCGTGTCCCCCGCCTACTTCGGCGTTGAGCGTTGAGCGTTGAGCGTTGAGCGTTCCTCTCCCCCGTTTCCCCCGCCTACTTCGGCGTTGAGCGTTGAGCGTTGAGCGTTGGGCGTTCCCCTCCCCCGTTTCCCCCGTGTCCCCCTGCTAGTCCCCAAGGGTCCAGTCGACCCTGTACGAGAGCCCGTCGCACAGGATGTGCCGGACCTCAGGCGCCTGCGTGTGAAAGAGTACCAGGCGGCCGCCGGGATGGAATGGCGCGTGCCTGGGGATTTCGGTGAGAACCATGTCGCCCGATGGGGACACGACGGCGCCGGCGACACTGCCCACCAATGCGCTGATCCGCACCCCGGCCTCTCCCGATGCATGCACCAGCACCAGGCCGCCTTGGTCGCGGACGAGGATGGCACCGGTAGCCACGGCCAGTGACGGATCGGTGCCATCGGCAAAACGCGCGGTCAACCCCGTCTCGAGATCAAGCACGTAGAGGCCACGACGGAACCGATCGTCCTGCGCATAGCCGATGCCGTAGCTCGTGCCACCGTGCACCTCGGCGCGCGCCGTCTGATAGAGGGCCTCGTCGTCGAAGGACGAGAACACGACCCGGCGGGAGTCCGACAGCCAGCAGAGACTACGGTCCGAAGCCCATCGAGTCGATCGTCCTGCCTCCAGCCCCGACGCGATGTCCAGAACGATCAGTCGGCATCGGCCGCCCAGATCGAAATGGCTGGAGCGATCCCGCGGCGCCGCCACGGAGGCCTGGCGGGTCACGATGGCGATCTTCCCCTCGTCAGGCGACACCGCCACGTCTGTCACGCCCTCCCAGGATGACCGGCTGAGCGCTGGCGCGATCGCCGCAGCGCACCGTGGTCAGACTGGCACGCCTTGACGCGGCCGGGTCGTTCGGCTACCCTTGCCCAGACACCACGACAGGCCGTTGGCGTGATGGTGCCGGGCGGCAGCCGGCAACACGCCCGGCGGCAGTCCGCGACGGCGGAGGCAACGATGCAGACGCGCTCCATGCTGGCGACGCTGATCCTGGCCGTGACGGCCATGGCCGTCGAGTTCGACCCCGGCGGCTTCTCGGTGACCATTTCGCCAACGCCCCTGGGCAAACCGACGGCTGCGGAGAGGGACGTCGCGATCCGCGCCTTCCCGCATGCCTTCATGGACGACCGCGTGGTGCTGAGTCAGCACCAGCCGGGGCTGCTGCTGCTCGCCTTCACACGCCTCAGCGAGGCCAAGCTCGGCACCCTCACCGCCCACCTCGAGCTGCCGCGCACCGTCGAGGTCCTGGGCGTGGGCGACGGCCGCCTGGCCGTGCAGCGCACCGAGCTCGGCGACCGCGTCCATGTCGCCATCGACGCGACGCCGACCGTCGGCAGCATCACCGCCAAAGGCTACAACGCCTTCGGGGCCCTCCCGGTGGTCCTGCGCACCGCGGCGGCGCCCGGCACCGCGGCCGCCGCGACGTACTGGCTGACGCACGGTCAGGAGGACGGGCCCCGCCGCAGCCTCGCTTTGGGCGTGATGCCGCGCATCGAGGGCCTGCGGCCGCGGCGTTTCGAGACGGGTGTGCACTTCACCGGCAACTGCATCCGCCTGAGCAGCCCGGCGGTCGAGGAGTGGGCGCGATTCTATGCCGAGACCGGCGCTAACGCCGCCATGATCGAGCCGGGGGCCTTCTCGCAGTACCTGCGCCAGATGAAGATCCTGCGCTATCACCAGCCGGGCTGGCTGGTCAATGGCCACATGATCGGCACGACGCCGCGCCCGGAGTCGGTCCTCATGGTCCAGGCCGACGGCAGCACCCTGCCTAACGGCGTCTGCCCGGCGGTGATCTACCAGCGCGAGGAGCCCTACGTCAGCGAGCACCTCGTGGCGCCCCTGCGCAAGATCCTGGTCGAGGACCGCGATACGGACCACTTCCTGTGCAACTGGGAGCCCTTCATGTTCGACTTCAAGGGCTGCTTCTGCGGGCGCTGCCGCGCCGAGTTCGCCCGCTACGCGTCGTTCACGGAGGAGCAGATGGCGGCGGTCTGGCCGGGTCAGGTCATTGCCCGCCATCGCGATCTGTGGATCGAGTTCCGGGCCTGGCAGGGCGCCCGGCTGATCCAGACCCTCGAGGCGATCGTCAGCACCCTCGGCCGCGAGATCGGGCGCGAGGCGCACTTCGCCCCGGAGGTCCACATCAAGTCGATCACGCCGCTGTGGACCACCTCCGACTCGCTGCGGCAGTACGCCACCATGGCCTACGCCGGCACCATACCCCTGCTCAATGCCTGGGGGCCCTACCCCTGGCAGACCGTGATGATGCCCTACCACTACGTGCGCGGCTACAACCTCTCGACCCACTGCCTGACCCGCGACTCGGTCGACTACCTCCGCGCCGAACTCCCGGCGGAGCGCCGACCGCGCCTCCTGGGCTTCCCGCACGGCCTGCAGGGCAACCTCTGGA
The DNA here is from genome assembly GCA_012514865.1 of Lentisphaerota bacterium. Taxonomy (GTDB): domain Bacteria; phylum Verrucomicrobiota; class Lentisphaeria; order Oligosphaerales; family JAFGRS01; genus JAGVUW01. The sequence goes on from JAAYZO010000487.1 coordinate 7,897, forward strand.
CCACCGAGCCGGAATCGATGGCCATGGACATCCTGACCTACTACGTCAATGGCTACGACGGCCAGCTCGTCTACGCCTTCCCCAAGGGCTACGACGCGCGCTACTGGAAGGCCCTCGCGGATGCCAACACCGCCATCGCGACCTTCGAGGATATGGTCCTCGACGGCGACACGCAGCGCCGCCACCAGATCGAGCCGCTGACGCCCTACCCGCGGCCCTCGCCGCGCTTCCTGGACGCGCCCTGCGGCGGCATCGACAAGGAGCGCTGGGCCGAGGCGTCGATGCTGCAGAGCTGGGAGTTCACCCTCGGCCGGCGCCGGCTCGTGGCAGTCGCCAACTACTGGCAGCGCGGCGAGTGCTTTGCGCGACTGTCCGTGCCGGGCCTCGACGCGGCCGCGCCGTACCGCCTGAGCGAGCCGCTGGCGCGGCGCGTCTTCGGCAGCGACGACGGCGCGCCGGCCCTCGCGGGCGCCGCCCTGGAGCGCGGTGCCGTGGTCCACGTCGGCGCCCAGCGCATGGCCTTCTTCCTCGTCGAGCCCGCCGACGACGCGCCCCGCGCCGAGGTGGTCCTGCGGCCCGCCGAAGTCGAAGCGGCCCGCCAGAGTCGCCAGGCGGCCATCGCGGCGGCGGCCGCCGCCGAACCGACCGAGCGCAGCCTGGCCGACTATGCCAAGGCCTTCGCCCGGGTGGGCCGCGTCGAGGCGGCCGGCGTCGTCAGCGAACGCGTCGCCGACCCGGACCTCAAGCGCGACGTGCTGCGCCTCACGGCACCGGCGCAGGCCGTGACGATCGACGTCCTGGGCGGCGGCCGGGTGCGATCCTGGCGGGTCGGCGGGGTGGAACTGGTCAGCCCCGACAAGGAGGGCGGCCTGGCCCTGGACGGCTTCTGGCAGCCGGCCGCGCTGGTCACCGGCCCCATGGAGCTCCTGCGGCAGGACCCCGCCGAGGGCCGCCTGAGCGTGGTGCTGCAGCGGAGCGACCTCCCGGGCCTGCCCGGACTGGAGTTGACCAAGACCCTCGACATCGAGGCCGCGGCGGCGACGATTCGGGTGCGCTCACACCTGCGACACCGGGGTGAAACCGCGGTCGAGTTCTCGCACCGCTACCACAACCTGCCCGCCTTCCTGGAGCGGCCCCAGGGCCAGCTCGGCCGCGCCACCTTCGCCGGCGATCCGGCAGGCGCCTACAGCCGCGCCGGCAGACGCCACATGGCCATCGTCGCCGGCGGCGCTCCCGATGTCCTCCTGACCAAGGCCTTCGACATGGCCCAGACCAGTACCGTCAAGACCGCGACTCCCGTCGATTTCGAGGCGCCGTGGCTGTCCGTGCGGGCCCGCGTGGACCTGGCCGGTACCCCCGTCCACTCGGTGGTCTTCTGGGATAGCCAGGCCATGCCCTGCGCCACCTTCGAGCCGATCCACCCGCGCGTCACCCTCGCGACCGGCCAGGAGTGGTCCACCGGCATGACCTGGACCGCCACGCCGCGCTGATGCGGCCGGGGCTGTTTGAAGGTTCTGGCACCCCTTCAGGGTGCGTGGTTCGTGGGTTCGCGGTTCCGGGGGTCGTGCTGCGCGCGACCCCCGGCTACGATCTGGCGCCCCCTCAGGGTGGCCAGGGGAGCACTGACGCGATCTTCGATCAGCCATGAGGTAGCCCGGGCCGGCATGGGCCAGGACAACGCCGGCGCCCGGACCGGCGGGGTGGCGGGCGAGCCGCCCGTAAGGCGCAGGAAAGAGCCCTGCGCCGGCCGGGTCGTCGCCTTGGATCTGCGGAGGTACAGGATGCATCGATGGCACCGGCTGATCCTCGCGGGGTACGTCTGGTCTGCCGTCGGCAGCGCCGCCACCCTGAACCTGGTCCGGAATGGGAGCTTCGAGGAGACCGACGCGGCCGGCTGGGCCGTCGGATGGGCGCCGTGGCCCGAGACGCTGGCACCCGGCGCCTCGGTCAGCATCGACGAGAACATCGCCCACACCGGCCGGCGGTCGCTGCGCATCACGCACCGCGACCGGAGCGCCTACTCGCGCGCCGACCAGGTGGTGCCCGTGACCCCAGGCCGGCAGGTCATGATCTCCTGCTGGATCCGCGCCGCCGACCTGGAGCCGGTCTCGCCCGCCGGCGGCGTGCGGCTCTTCATCGGCCGGGATGGCTCCGGCAACCCCTTCCGCTCACTCGCACCGGTCCAGACGCGCGGGTCCTTCCCCTGGACACGCTGCGAGATCGGCCCGGTGGCCGTCGGCGACCAGACGCGTCTGGCCTTTCTGCCCTACCTGCACCAGACCTCTGGGACTGTCTGGTATGACGACATCGAGATGGTCGAAGTCACCCCGGACATGGCCCGTCGCATCGAGCAGATGCGTGTCCGCAACCTCCTCCTGGCCGACCTCAGCCTCATCGAGCGATGCTGCCTCGAGGCCGACGACGCGACGGCCCGGGCCGAGGTCGCGGCGGCCATGACGCGCCTCAGCGAGACCGCGGACCTGCCGACCGCCGGCCTGGACCGCCGCCGCGGGCCGCCCTTCTGCCCTCAGCATCAGGACGTCCACGCCATCCTCGCCCGAGCCCTCGCCCGGCGTCACCCCGGCCGCGACCTGATCGTCTGGCGGGCCGACCCCTTCGCACGGCAGCCGCACCTGGCCCTGCCGCCGATGGCGGCCGACGCCGGGCCCATCGCGGTCACGGCCCTGCGTCACGACACCGAGCAGGTCGCGCTGAATCTGACCAACACCACCCCCGCGGCGCTGCCCGTCCGCCTGGCCCTGGCCGGACTGGACGACGCCGTGGCGGCTGTCTGGCGTGAGGTCATACCCGTGGAAGTGCGCGATGGCATCCTCATCGACGACGCCCTGCCGCGGTTGCCCGTCGCCGATGGCGAGGCGGTCGTGGTCGTGCCGCCGGGAATGACCCGCCAGATCTGGCTGGAGCTGTGCACCGGCGACCGCACCGGACGACTCGACGGGACGATCCAACTGCGCTGGCAGGACCGCATCGCCCAGATGCCCCTGGCCCTCCACATCCACGACCTGGTCTTCCCCGAGCCCTGGCCCCTTAATACCTTTAACTACGCGTACCTCTCACTGCGCCCGCTGACCCGCGGGCGCATCGCCGTCGCCGCCGCGGATCTGGCCCGACATCACATCAATGCCATCATGCCGGAGCACGGGAGCCAGGGCGTGCCGGGGCCCGTCCTCGCGCCCGATGGGACCCTCCAGCCGGACCGCATGGACTGGTCGGCCTTCGACGCCACGCTCGCCACCTCAGGCTACGCACACACCATCCTGGTCGCCCTCTCGCTGAAGCGCCTGAAGGCCATGTTCGCAACCGTCGGCGAGACGCCGCCCGCCTTCGGCAGTCCGGCCTGGGAGCAGCGCGCCGTGTCCTGGGTGCAGGCCGTCGTGGCGGGCCTGCAGTCACGCGGCTTCGGGCATGACCGCGTCCTCTGGGTGCCGACAGACGAACCCAGCGGCAGCAGCATCGACGACGCCCTCATCACCGGGACCATGCTCCGCAGAGCCGACCCCGGCATCCGCATCTACAGCAACTTCTACCGCGCTGCCACCCCGGAGGAGGTCCGCCGACTCGACCCCGTCATCGACGTCTGGGCACCGCACCTCGACTGCCTCAATGACGACTACCTGCCCGTCTGCACGGCCCGCACCAGGGCCCTCTGGGCTTATCGCGTCCAGGGCAAGGATACCCCACCGGCCAGCGTCCGCGGTGCCTTCTGGCGGCTCTTCGAGACCGGCGTGACCGGGTACTCCTTCTGGGCCTACACCGATGCCAGCCCGGACCCGTGGGATCCCTACGACACCAGCCAGCACGACTACCACGTCGTCTACGACGGCGACCCGACCGAGATGGTGCCCTCGAAGCGCTGGGAGGCCTGGCGTGAGGGCGTCGAGGACTACGCCCTGCTGTGGCTGCTGGCCCGGCGTGCTGCGGGTCCGGACCTGACCCTGGCGGCCCTCCGCGGGACGATCTCCGAGCGCGCCGGCGCCGAGGCCATCGCCGCGGCCCGTGAGCGCCTCCTGGAGGCCCTCACGGGCGCTGCCGAACCGCGCGGCGACCCGTGAGTCGGTCACGACGAAAGACGCCTTGGCGTGTCGTGAGGACGTCTGCCCTTTCGCGAAGGGTCAGGGTAGCAGAAACTTGATTGGCGCGGTACCTATGGCATCTTCGATACCTCAACCTGTGGAGCAAGATGTGCATGACGCCGGCGATAGGATGGCGGACGCAGCCCTGGGACTTCTCCGTCAGCTCTAGCCTGACCTATTCACGCGCCGCACGGCGGCTCTTGAACAGGTCACCCTTCGGGCTGCGACGCGCGGCACGTGCGGCCTCTTGCTCAGGGCTGGCCGAGCAAGCGGCGCGACGCGACGCGCGTCGAAACGTGCGCTGCGGCGCAGCGCGGCGCACGTGGATGGTGAGCGAAGCATCCGCGCTTCGCGAGTAATCCAGGCTAGCCGGGGCCGATCACAAAGCCCCCTGGAGGGCGGCCGTGCTCCCTGGAGCCGGCTCTGACGGCAGGCACCTGGACAGCCTCTGCCGTCGAGACGACAGCACGCCAGAGACGCGGGGGAGCGGCCCCGCCGTGTGAGCGATTGGGAAAGCACGAATGCCAACAGACTCAGAGAACAGAACAGCCGCCTCGGCCCGTGTCGTCTCGGAACGCCTCGCGACGGTGTCGGCCTGCTGTGGCGCTACGGGCGACGTCACGCTGACCGACAGCGCCCTGATCATCCTCTTCGCCGCAACCATGGGCGCCAGCGACATGCTGTCGATGCTGACGACGTCGCTGTTGCCGCTGTTCAACGGCCTCCTCATCATCCCCATGGCCTGGGTGGCGATTCGGGTTGGCAACAAGCGGCTCATCGTCACCGTTTCGACGCTGTCGTTTGTCGCCTACCTCCTCATTGTGGTGTCGCCGCTGTTCGGCCGGGCGGGGGTGGTTGTGCTGATCGTGTCGATGGTTCTATTTGCCCTGTTTCACACGGGGTATGTCGCCGGCTGGTTCCCCCTGCTCGACTCGTTCCTCACGCCGGAACGCCGCAGCGGCTATCTAAGCCGCATGCGTTTTGCCTGGCAGATCTCCTCGGCCACCTTCCTGCTCGTGGTCGGCCTGCTGATCGGGAAGAGCCCGCCGCTCTGGAAGCTGCAGATGGCGCTGTTCGCCGCGGCGCTGGTGTTCGCCGGC
>JAAYZO010000488.1 GCA_012514865.1 Lentisphaerota bacterium
CCGGGGCCGAGGCGTAGGAGAGGATGGATGTGTTCTATGTGGCGCGATCAGTGGTTCAGGGCGAAGTGGCCCCGTTCCGTCTTGCGGAAGCGGGAGGCATCGCCCTTGGTGTTGATCTCCCGCAGGATGGCGGCGTAGAGCGTCCGGTCGGGCGTCTTGCCGCCCCGCTTCGGGGCCCAGAGTCCCGCCTCGCGCGCGCGTTCCACCATGTCCTTGCACTGCATCGGGCCGTCGGCCTGACCCAGGAGGTGAACGGCGGCATCGAGCAGGCTCATGGTCCCGCCCGCTTCGCCCGTGTCCGCGCCCTGTTCGCCACTGTCGCGTTCCGGCGCGCTGGACGGGGAAGGCTCCGCCTGCGGCGTTTCGGCGGGCGGGGTGGGCGTTTCCGTGGCCTCGGGGGCGTCCGCCGGGGCGATGAACCGTTCCGCGCTGCGGATGGTCATGGTCCGGCCCGTGTGCGTCTCCACGATCCAGCCGCCATCCTCGACGGCCTCCGTCACGGTGACGCGGATGGCGTTGCGGCCGACCTGGCAGGTGTAGGCGGCCCCGATTCTGATCTCTTCGCTTCGCATGGTCTGGCTCTCCTGTCTGTGGGCGGCGGTTGCGCCGCCCGGGTTGCTGGCGCGTCGGCCGCCTCCGGTTTCGCGGGCACCCGCCCGCAAAGGAAGGCGGCGGCGCGTCTATTCATCCGCGCCGTCGAGGCGCGCGATCCACTCGTCGAGGTTGAAGCTGCGGTCCAGGAATCCGTGGTCGGCCCCCGCCAGGACCTTGGCGTGGTCGACCCAGTAGGCCTGCGCATGGCGGTCGCCGGTAGCGTCGGCCACCTCCTCGGCCAGGTCGATGGCCGCCCGGATCAGAAGCTGGGCCAGGCGCAGTCGGTCCTGGTTGTCTGCCTGGTCGTCGTCGAAGGCCTCGATCTCGTCGCGCAGGTCGTTCAAATCGGTGTGCATCGTCGGTCTCCTCTGGTTGGTTCAGTTGCGCTTCGCGGTGCCGGTCATCGCGTCGGCGACGGCGTCTTCGATCATCTTCCCGGCGACCTCTTCGTCGCGGCCGCCCATCGCGAACACCAGCGTTTCTTTCAGGTTCTCGCGGATGTGGGCGAGGTCTCCGACGTGGCCCCAATGCAGCCCGTCGGCCTTGGCCTTCTCGGCGTGGGCCTCGAGTTCGCACTTCAGGAAATCGAGCATCGCGGCGATCTCGCGCTGGCGGGTCTCGTAGGTCTCTCGGGCGGTCTGTTTCGCGGTCGTCTTCATCTTGGCCTCCGTTGGCGTTTGGCGTTCTGGAAATCCATCAACGTGAACATCTTACGCCACTCATTAAGCGGCCTCATCGCGCCCTCAGCAAGTCGAGTCGAGCAGAATTCCGCGATGATTCTGGAGATTCTTCGATGACTGCCCGGAACCAGGCCAATGAAACGCGGATCACGGCGCTGATGCCGGGCAAACTGGCCGACATCCTGAGGCGCGCCGGGGCCCGGCACGCATCGCCGGAAGCCATCCAGGCGGACCTCGACGCGGGCGCGCCCGTCAACGACGACGGCACGATCAACCTGATCGAGTACGCCGCCTGGCTGGTGGGAAGGATGGCCGATGGCGATTGACCCCTCCAAGCTCAAGCCATCGGACGTCACGCGGCTGCTGAACTCGACGTCGCTGGGCACGGTGATCGACGACCGCCAGCTCTACCGGCACCGGCAGCGGGCGGGGTTCCGCATCTCCCCGGATGGCCGGACCATCAACCTGTTCAAGTACCTGGCCTGGCTGGTGGACGAGCGCCACGGTCCCCAGCCCGAGCAGGGCACCCGGGACTACGAGGCGATGAAGGAGGCGGCCCGGGCCCGGAACGCCGCGCTGTCGGCGGCGGGCCGCGACATCGGGGACTTGCCCGAGGTGGTCGATCCCGAGCGGCGGGCGCGCTGCCGGACGAGCTTCCGGGGATTCTGCGACGCCTACTTCCCGCAGACCTTCCACCTGGAGTGGTCGCCCGACCACCTGCGCGTCATCGGCAAGATCGAACAGGCCGTGTTGCACGGCGGCCTGTTCGCCATGGCCATGCCGCGTGGCTCCGGCAAGTCGAGCCTGGCGGAGTGTGCGTGTCTGTGGGCCATGCTCTACGGCCACCGTTACTTCGTGACGCTGATCGGCTCCGACGAGGGACACGCCCTCGGCATGCTCGACTCCATCAAGACCGAGCTGGAGTCGAACGATCTGCTGCTGGAGGACTTCCCGGCGGTGTGCTACCCGATCCATTCACTGGAAGGGATCGCCAACCGCTGCTCCGGGCAGCTCTACAAAGGCAACCGCACCCAGATCGGCTGGACCGCCAACGAGATCGTCCTGCCGACCATCGCCGGGAGCGAGGCGTCGGGCGCAATCATTCGGGTCGCCGGGATCACCGGGCGCATTCGCGGCATGAAGTTCAAGCGGCCCGACGGCCAGACGGTGCGTCCGTCACTGGTGATCCTCGACGATCCGCAGACCGACGAGTCGGCGCGGTCGCTCTCCCAGTGCGCCAACCGGGAGCGCATCCTGGCCGGGGCCGTGCTCGGCCTGGCGGGACCGGGGAAGAAGATCTCCGGCATCATGCCCTGCACCGTGATCCGCCCCGGCGACATGGCCGACCGCATCCTGGACCGGGAAAAGCACCCGGAATGGAACGGCGAGCGCACGAAGATGGTGTACGCCTTCCCGTCTGCCGAAAAGCTGTGGGAGAAGTACGCCGAGGTCCGGGCCGAGAGTCTGCGGCAACACGGCGACCTCAGCGAGGCCACGGCGTTCTACCTGGCCCGCCGCGAGGAGATGGACGAGGGCGCGGACGTCGCCTGGGCGGCACGCTTCAACCACGACGAGGCGTCGGCGCTGCAGCATGCCATGAACCTGAGGCTGCAGGACGAGGCCGCCTTCTGGGCGGAGTATCAGAACGAACCGCTGCCCGAGAACGTCGGCGACGATGAACAGCTCACGGTCGACGAGATCGCCCGGAAGCTCAACGGTCACCGGCGCGGCGAAATCCCGATCGGCTGCAACCACCTGACCATGTTCGTGGACGTGCAGGGGAAGCTGTTGTTCTGGGCGGTGTGCGCCTGGGAGAGTGACTTCACCGGCTACCTGGTGGACTACGGCGCGTTCCCCGACCAGGGGCGGCGCTACTTCACGCTGCGCGATGCCACCCCGACGCTGCTCGAGGTGAAACGCGGTGCGGGGCTTGAAGGCTCGATCTACGCCGGGCTCGAAGCGCTGACCGGCAAGCTCCTGGCCAAGGAATGGCAGCGCGACGACGGGGCCATGATCAAGATCGGCCGCTGCCTGGTCGACGCCAACTGGGGCACGTCAACGGACGTGGTCTACCAGTTCTGCCGCCAGAGCCCGCACGCGGCGGTGCTATTCCCCAGCCACGGGCGTTACGTCGGCGCGTCCAGCACCCCCTTCGCCGAGTACAAGAAGAAGCAGGGCGACCGGGTGGGCTTGAACTGGCGCATCCCAAACGTGCGCGGCAAGCGCGCCATCCGCCACGTGCTCTTCGACACCAACTACTGGAAGAGTTTCATCCACGCCCGGCTGACGGTTCCCATGGGCGACCGGGGCTGCCTGTCGCTCTACGGGCGCGATCCCGTGGCGCACCAGCTCTTCGCCGAGCACCTGACCGCCGAGTACCGGGTGAAGACCGAGGGACGCGGCAGAGTCGTGGACGAGTGGAAGCTGCGACCCGAAGCACACGACAACCACTGGTTCGACGGCATCGTCGGCTGCGCCGTGGCCGCCAGCCTGGAAGGCGCGGTCCTGCCCGGCACGCAGGAAGGCGCTGCGCCCAGACGCGAGCGGATCAAGCTGTCGGACCTGCGGCGTCAGACACGGCGCTGATCGTCCAGACCAAGCATCCGCCAAAAATCTTCCTGGCATCTCCGCCAGTTTGGCCCGCCGCCGTAGAGAAAATGACTATGGCGGCCAGTCAGGCCCCGAACATGGAGATGCCCGTATGCCGGAACCGCTCGAAGACAACATCCGCGAGAACGCCCAGGGGCCGAAGCGCGCCCGTGGCGACGCGGGCGAGGTCGAGCAGCACTCGCTGCAGGACCAGATCGCGGCCGACCGTTACCTGGCCGCGAAGAACGCCGCCAAGGCCAAGGGGATGGGCCTGCGCGTCGGCAAGATGATCCCGCCGGGGGCCTGCTGACGCGATGCGCAACCTACTCGCCAACCTGTTCCGCCGTTCCGAACCCTCCCGGCAGCCCCGGAGCTACCGGATCGTGCGCGGCCGCTTCGACGCGGCCCAGACCACGCCGGAGAACCAGCGTCACTGGTCGGCCGCCGACGGCCATTCCGCCGACGAGGAGGCCAGTCCCGATGTGCGCAAGGCCCTCCGCGAGCGCGCCCGGTACGAGGTCGCCAACAACAGCTATGCCAAGGGCATCGTCCTGACGCTGGCCAACGACACCATCGGCACCGGCCCGCGCCTGCAGATGCTCACCGATGACGACGAAACGAACCGCGCCGTCGAGCGCGACTTCGCCGCCTGGGCGCAGGCCGTCCGCCTGCCGGAGAAGCTGCGCACCATGCGCATGGCCCGTTGCCAGGATGGCGAGGCCTTCGCCATGCTGGTCGAGAACCCGGGCATCGACCACGACATCCAGATCGACGTGGCCCTGGTCGAGGCGGACCGCGTGACCAGCGACCTTTCCGTGCTCGGCCGCAGCGACGAAGTCGACGGCATCCGCCTGGACGCACACGGCAACCCGGTGACCTACCGGGTGCTGAAGCACCATCCGGGCGACGGCTATATCGACCTCGGCCAGAAGGCCATCGATGTGCCCGCGCAGGCGATGATCCATATCTTCCGGGCCGACCGCCCGGAACTGCACCGGGGCATTCCCGAGATCACGCCTGCGCTGCCACTCTTCGCCCAGCTTCGCCGCTACACGCTGGCCGTGCTCGCGGCCGCCGAAGCGGCCGCCGACTTCGCGGGCATTCTCTACACCGACGCCCCCGCCTCCGGCGAGGCCGACGCGGTCGAGCCGATGGACCTGATCCAGCTCGAGCGGAACATGCTGCTGACCATGCCCGGCGGCTGGAAGATGGCGCAGCTCGACCCCAAGCAGCCCGCGACCACCTACGCCGAGTTCAAGCGCGAGATCCTCAACGA
>JAAYZO010000489.1 GCA_012514865.1 Lentisphaerota bacterium
AGCCGGTGGCGAGGTCGTGGGCGTAGGCGATGCTGCCGAGGTCGACCAGGCCGGCCTGCGCCGCGGCCACCGTGGCGGCGTCGGCGTCGGGCCGGCCGAGGGCCGCGCCGAGGACGGCGCGCTGCGCGCTGGAGGCATGGCGCAGAGCGTGCAGGACGATCACGGTCACCTTGCCCTCGCGCAGGTCCGAGCCGATCGGCTTGCCAAGGGCCTTCTCGTCGCCGACGATGCCGAGGATGTCGTCCTGGAGCTGGAAAGCGAGGCCGCAGAGGCCGGCGAAACGCCCCAGGGCCGCCACCGCCGCGTCCTCGTCGGGGAGACGGCCGCGGGCGATGGCGCCGCCGGTCGTCGCGGCGAACTCGAGGAGCACGCCGGTCTTCAGGTGCAGCATGCGCAGGACGGCCTCCTCGGTGATCGTCTCCAGGGGCTGCAGGCTGAACTGCACGTCGAGCATCTCGCCCTCGAGGAGGCGGTGGTTGAGGACGGTCTGCAGGCGTTCGCACAGAGCCAGCACCAGCGTCGCCGGGACGCCGTGGCGGGCGCAGGAGAGGAGCATGGCGTTGGACCACGCCTGCTGCACATCGCCGGCCAGGATGGCGACATCGCGGCCGTAGGCGGCGGCCGCGGCCGGCGCCGCGCCGAAGTCGCGGCGGGCCCAGGCCGCGGCGGCGGTGTGCACCGTCGGCTGGCCGCGGCGGACGGCGTCGTTGTCAATGACGTCGTCATGCACCAGCGTCCAGGTATGGAACAGCTCGACCGCGGCGGCGGCCGGGAGGGCCTGACGCTCGTCGCCGCCGAGGGCGCGGCAGCAGAGCATCAGCAGGGCCGGACGCAGGCGTTTCGCCGGACGCTCCAGGTACGCGACCACGGCGCGCCGGAGGTGCTCCGGGGCCACGGCGGCCTGGCGGGACGGGTCCAGGAGGAGCGGGTCGACGAGCTGCCGACAGCGCTCGATCTCGGCACGCAGTGCGGCCGTGCGCAGGGATTCCGACATCGTCAGTGCGTCTCCTTCTCGTGGCAGGTTCGGCCCCGACCGGGCCTCTCAGCATACCTCGGAACACCGTCTTCTGAGCCGTCCCCGTCGGAGTACCGGCTTCAGCCGGAAGTGTGCCGCGTGCCTTCAGGCCGCGGCGGCAGCCGGGACGACGCCGGGCAGAGCAGCGCGAACGGTCGCTCGCCACGTCTGCTGGAGCGCGACTGTCCACAGACGCGACCACGAGTCGCAACGGCGTCGACAGCACGCCATCGCGGTCGTCCCTGGGGGCAGCCACGCGCTGCCGCCCGAACTCGACGGACCGGTTACTCTACAGCCGAGGATGGAATTGGCACGCCGAGGGCTTACGGTAGGGGCATGGCGGGATGCGATGCTTCCGCAAGCCACAGATCACACCGGGCAGCACGCGTGCCCACAGCCGAGCGGAGCCGCCTATGCAGAAGATCCTCCATTACACCGTCGCGGACCTCTGTGTCGATCTCGAGGGGGTCTCCGCGGCCGTCACCAAGGCCTGCCGTCAGCCCTCGGGGCCCTACCGCGTGCGCGGCCTGGTCCAGGTCGACGACGCCATCGTCCTGCAGCTCCTGCCGCGCGGCACCTGGCCGGGCGAGGAGTACCGCTTTGTCGAGGTCAGCGACGCCTCTGCCGAGGACATCGCGGCCTTGCTGACCGAGCGCTGGGCGGCGGGCTTCGACTGCCTGGGGGCGGTGTCTGCCGGTGACGGCCTGACGCTGTGCCTGTTTGCCCGCCCTGAGGGCCGCGCATGAGCTGGCTGAAGCGCTGGCGCCGGTCGGTGACCGACCCGGCGGCGGGTCTCCTGGTGAGTGCGATGGTGCATAGCGCCGGCGCCTTGTCGGAGCCATCGCGGCGGCGTCTGGGCAGGCTGGTGGCATCGCTGCTCTGGCGCGGCAGCCGCGAGCGTCGCCGGGTCGTCCTGGCGAATCTGGCGATTGCCTTCCCCGAGCGCGATGAGGCGGCGCGGCTGGCCCTCGGCCGCGAGGCCCTGCGGCACCTGGCGTGGAATGCCCTCGAGTTCGCGCACCTCCTGCACCGACCGGGACAGGCGCTGCGGCAGATCCGCCTCGATGCCACCCTCGAAAGCCTGCGCGGCGAGGGCGCGGCGCGGCCGGTGATGATGGTCACCCCGCACCTCGGAAGCTGGGAACTCCTCGGCCATGTCGCCAGCCTGCATGGCATCCCCGCCGCCGTCGTCGCCCACGACGTCCGCAACCCCTACGTCGGGCGGCTCCTGCAGCGCGCCCGCACCGCCCACGGCCTGCAGGTCATCTCCTCGCACGGCGCGGCCCGGGGCATCGTGCGGGCGGTCCGCGAGGGCCGCCACATCGGTCTGCTGATGGACCAGAATACGCGTCTGCGCGAGGGCGGCGCCTATGTCGAGTTCTTCGGGCTGCCGGTGACCGTGACGCGGGCGCCGGCGGTCCTGTCGCGGCGGCTGGGCCTGGCGGTCTGCGCGGCCGCCTGCGTGCGTACGGCCGAGGGCTTCGCGGTGGTCAGCGAGTCCCTGCCCCGGCCGGTCGCAGACTACGCTGACGACCAGGAACTCCTTCAGGCCATCATGGCCGCCAACGAGGCCCTCATCCGGCGCTTCCCGGAGCAGTACGTCTGGACCTACCGCCGCTGGCGCTACATTCCCGCGGATGCACCCGAAGCCCAGCGCCGGCGCTATCCGTTCTACGCCCGGCCCGGCGAGGCGCTCGCCGGCGGGGCCGAGTGAGGAGGGTGGGCTCCATGGACAGGATCGTCATCGAGGACCTGCTGCTGCGCTGCATCGTCGGGGTCAACCCCGAGGAGCGCACCAAGCTGCAGGATGTGAACCTGCAGGTGACGCTGTACGCGGATCTGCGTCCGGCCGGTCGCAGCGACGACCTCGCCGACACCATCGACTACAAGGGCCTCAAGGGCGACATACGGGCCCTGGTCGAGGGCTCGTCGTACCTCCTGATCGAGCGTCTGGCGCACGAGGTGGCGCGGCAGTGCCTGCGGCGCCCGGGTGTGGAGCGCGTGCAGGTGCGGGTCGAGAAGCCCGGGGCACTGCGGTTCGCCCGTACGGTGGCCGTGGTGGTGGAGCGCAGCCGTTCGGACTACCCGGAGACGAGCGCCTGGTGAGGCGTCGCGCATGCACGACCAAGGCCACCCCATCATCCTGATCGGCCTCGGCAGCAACACCGCCCCCGAGCGCTGGGTGCCGCAGGCCCTGCACCGACTGCGAGGGCCCTTCCCGGACCTGCGCGTCTCGACGCTCTACCTGACCCGCCCCCTGGGTGATCCCGACCAGCCGCCCTACGTCAATGGCGTCCTCGCCGCTGCCACGGCCCTGGCACTGCCGGCGGTGCGCGCCGTCCTGCGCGCCGTCGAGGCCGACTGCGGCCGTGTGCGCGAGCCGCAGCGGCGCTTTGCGCCGCGCACCATGGACCTGGACCTGCTCGCCTATGGCGACCGCGTCGAGCCGGCCGAGGACCTCCCGGCCCGCGACCTCCTCGAGAGGGACTTCTGCCTGGTGCCGGCGGCCGAGGTCGAGCCCGACTGGGTCCACCCGCTCGAGGGCCGCACCCTGGCCGCCCTGGCCCGCGAGCGCTTCCCGACCTGCCCGAATATCCTCGGCCCGGCGGGTGTCACTCTGTAAAGTCCACGGCAGTCCACGGCATGCCGTGGACCCACAGAAGAGCGCCGGCAAGGCTTCCCCTCGTGGGTCCACGGCATGCCGTGGACCTCACGGCGGCGGGGCCGGCCGGGTGTCGAGGGTCACCTCCTGCTCCAGGACCTTGAAGACGGCCCCGAGGTCGGCGGTGAAGGTCTCGATACCGGCCTGCAGGGTCGCCGTCTGTTCGGCGCGGATGGCGGCGGTGATGCCGCCGGCGCGTTCGGCGAAGGCGAGCAGGCCGATCGCGGCGAGCTGTCCTTTGAGGCGGTGCATGATGGCGCGCACGCCCTGCCAGTCGCTGCGGCGGGCGAAGACGCGGAGGTCATCGAGGAGGGGCCGCCAGTCGGAGACCGCCTGCGCCAGGATCATCTTGATCTCGCCCAGGCTGATCTGGTACTGCTCGCGCATGAAGTCGTACATCTGGCGCACGAGGACCTCCTCGCGGCTGTCCTGGCCGCCCTCGACGGGCTCGCGCAGTTCACGCTGCACCGCCACATCGAGGTGCTGGGCGATGCAGAGAAGCAGGTGATCGCGTTCGAAGGGCTTGGCCAGGAAGCCGGTGGAGCCGGCGCCGAGGGCGCGGTCGACGTCCTCCTGGAAGGCGCTGGCGGTGAGGGCGATGATCTGCGTGCCGCCGCTGGTGGGGAGCTGGCGGATTTCGCGGATGGCGGTATAGCCGTCCATCACCGGCATCTGGATATCCATGAAGATCAGGTCGAAGCGCTGCTCGCGGGCCAGGTCGACCGCCTCACGGCCGTTGGTCGCGGTGCGGTAGGGCAGGCCGATGCTCTGGCAGATGGTCTCCATCAGGAACAGATTCGTCGGGGTGTCATCGACGAGGAGGGCCCAGTACGAGCGCAGCGCGCCGGTCGGCAGGGTGATGCGGTAGTGTCCGGAGAGGTGGACCTGCTCCTCGGGGCGGGCGGTGCGCGTGTGCAGAACGAAGCGGAAGGTGGTGCCCTCGCCCGGGCGGCTCTCGACCTCGAGGCGGCTGCCCATGAGTTCGACCAGGCTGGCGGCGATGCACAGCCCGAGGCCGGTACCGCCGTACTTGCGGGTGGTCCCGGCCTCGGCCTGAGTGAAGGGCCGGAAGAGCTCCGCCTGCTGTTCGGGTGTGATGCCGATGCCGGTATCGCTGACCGCGAGGCGCACCTCGAGGGCGTCGTCGCCCTGCGGCGTGGCCTCGAGGCGCAGCCGGACCTCACCGCGGTCGGTGAACTTGGCGGCGTTGCCCAGGAGGTTATCGAGGACCTGCCGCAGGCGTGTCGGGTCGCCGCGGATGATGACGCCCTCTAGGCCCTGCAGCTCGAGGTGGACCTTGACCGGCTTGCCGCGCACGACCTGCCGCGCCATGGCGACGCAGTCCTCGGCGAGGCGCGGCAGGTCGAAGGCGACCTCCTCGAGGTCCATGCGTCCGGCGCTGAGTTTGGAGAAGTCGAGGATCTCGTTGATGACGCGCAGCAGGCTTCGGGCGCTGGACTCGATGACGCGCAGGTACTGGCGCTGCTGTTCGTTCAGCGGCGTCTCGCGGAGGTTCCCGAGGAAGCCGATGACGCCGTTCATCGGGGTGCGTATCTCGTGGCTCATCGCGGCCAGGAAGCGGTCCTTGGTGCGGTCGGCGTCGCGGATGCGCTCCAGGAAGCGGTTCAGGTAGTGGGTCACCTGCCGGAACTCGCCGCAGCCCTCGACGGGGAGGCGGACGTCGGCAGAGAGGTTGCCGCTGCCGAGGAGCTGCAGGCTCTCGACGGTACGGCGCATGTCAGCGAAGACCTCGACCTGGAGGCGCCAGAGGCCGAGGGCCAGGAGCATGGCCATGGTCAGCCCGGTGCCGACGAGCACCCCGGCGGCGGCGCCGCGGCTGGCGCTGTGGCGGCGCTCGGCGACGGCGGCGAGGGCCTTCAGGCGCTGCACCAGGTCGACCGAGTGGCTGCGCACCGCCTCGAGGTGATGCGACACCGCCCGGCTGGCCACGACCGACTCAGCGGCGTCGCAGGTGCGCCGCCACAGCTCGGCGGCCTCCATGAGGCCGCGGGCGTCGTCGCTGTCGGCCGCGACGCCCAGGCCGGGCCGCGCCGGCGGGAGCTGCTCGAGGAGTTGCCGCGAGTGGGCGATGCTGCCCTGGAGGAGGCGTATCGACTCCTGCTCGACCAGGCCGTCGGCGCGCTGGCGGGCGCTGACCAGGTCGGCGGCGTAGGTGGCCGTCAGGAGCACCTCGGCGCGGAGGTCCTGGCAGAGCGCCAGGAGGGTCGCGGCCTGGCCGGCCCGGCGCACCTGCAGGCCGGCCAGGAGCAGCCCGGCGGTCAGGACCGCCAGGAGCAGCGCCGTCAACAGGACGATTCTTGAGAATGTCTTCATGGCTGGACGACGGCGGCGTCACGGCCGCGGCGGCGTCCCTTCACCCCAGGTAGGCGTTGTCAATCAGGCGCGTCCTGCCGAAGAACGCCGCCACGGCCAGCAGGGCCGGCTCGTCGAGGGTGCTGAGGGTCGCCAGGGTGCGGCGGCTGACGCACTCGACGTAGTCGACGCGCCCCCCGGCGGCCTGGATCGCCGCCGCGAGGTCGGCACACAGCACCGCCGCCCGGCGCTCGCCGGCGGCCACCCGCGCCTCGGCAGCACGCAGGCCCTGCGACAGACACAGCGCCCGGCGACGCTCGTCCGGGCTGAGGTAGACATTGCGCGAACTCAGGGCCAGGCCGTCGGCCTCGCGGCAGATCGGCGCCACCACCACCTCGACCGGGATGTCCAGGTCGCGGACCATACGCTCGATCACCAGGGCCTGCTGGGCATCCTTGCGGCCGAAGACCGCGACGTCCGGCTGGACGATATTGAAGAGCTTCGTCACCACCGTCGTCACGCCCCGGAAGTGCCCCGGCCGCGAGCGGCCGCAGAGGCCCGTCGTCAGGGCCTCCTCGACCACCCAGGTGCTGTGGTCTGCCGCGTACATGGCGGCGCGTTCCGGGTAGAACAGCGCCTGGACGCCACGGGCGCGGCAGAGGGCCTCGTCGCGCGCGGCATCACGCGGGTAGGCCTCGAAGTCCTCATTCGGGCCGAACTGCGTCGGGTTGACGAAGATGCTCAGGACGACGCGGTCGGCGCGCCGTGCCGCCGCGTCGACCAGGGAGAGGTGGCCGTCATGCAGGAAGCCCATGGTCGGCACGAAGCCGATGCGCAGGCCCTCGCGGCGCCAGGCGCGGACCTGGGAGCGCATCGCGTCGATGCTGCGGCAGATGATCATTGGAACGACTGCTCCTCGGTCGGGAAGGCGCCGGACTGGACCTCATCGCGGTAGGCGGTGAGGGCCTGGCGGATCTGTTCGGCGAGAGTGGCGTAGCGTTTGGTGTGGCGCGGCACGAAGTCCTCGAAGAGCCCGAGGATGTCGGGCATGACCTGCATCTGGCCATCGCAGTGCGGCCCGGCGCCGATGCCGAGGGTCGGTATCTCGAGGCTGCCGCTGATTTCACGGCTGAGGTCCATGGCGATGCCCTCGAGGACGATGGCGAAGGCGCCGGCCTCCTGCACGGCCAGGGCATCGCGGCGCATCTGGGCGATCGACGCCGGGGTGCGGCCCTGCACCCGGTAGCCGCCCTCGGCCTTGATGGCCTGTGGCAGGATGCCGATGTGACCGAGCACGGGTATGCCGCAGTCGACCAGACGGCGAATGGTCGGCGCCATGCGCTCGCCGCCCTCCAGCTTGATGGCGTCGGCGCCGGCCTCCTGCATGACGCGGCCGCAGTTGCGCAGCGCCTCCTCCGGGCTGATCTGGACCGTCAGGAAGGGCATGTCGCCCACCACCATCGCCCGACGCACCCCGCGCCTGACCGCGGCCGTGTGGTGCACGATGTCGTCCAGGGTCACGGGAATGGTCGTCTCGTAACCCAGGACCGTCATGCCCAGGGAGTCGCCCACCAGGATCAGGTCGACGCCGACCTGATCAGCCAGGCGTGCCATGAGGGCGTCGTAGGCCGTGACGGCGACGATACGTCGGCCGTCGGCCGCCATTTTCCGGATCTGGCGTACGCCGACCCGCTCGACCTCGCTTGATTGTGCTGTCATGCTCTGACTCTCCAACGCGGCCGGCCACACGGGCCGCACCGCCAGGGCGCCGACCCCGCGGCGCCCGCACCGGGCCGGCCGCGCGGCAAGGCCGAACGCCGCCGCGCCCCCCGGAGCCGCTCATCTCACCAAGACGCCCCGACGCGCGGGCGCGTCAGGGCTCGCCGAAGTGCGTCCGGAGCGCCTCGGACGCGGCCGGGAGGCCCATCTCGGCGGCGCGACGGAAGCACTCCCGGGCACGCTCGCGGTCGGCCGCCAGGCCCTGGCCATTCAGGAGGCACTTGCCGAGGGCCAGGAGGGCCTCCGGAGAGCCCTGCTGGGCCGCCGCGGCGAACCACCTTGCCGCCTCGGCGAGGTCCTGCGGCCCGCCGCGGCCCTCCAGGCAGGCGACGCCGAGGTTGTACTGCGCCAGGACGTAGCCCTGCTCGGCAGCCCGGCGGTACCAGCGCACCGCTTCGGCGGCATCGGCGGTGACGCCGCGGCCGAGTTCGTAGGCGACGGCCAGGCTGAACTCGCCCATGGAGTCGGCCTGCTCGGCCGCCCGACGGAACCACTCGGCGGCCTTGACCGGATCGCGCTCGACGCCCTGCCCCTGCAGGTAGCAGTTGCCCAGCGCCACCTGGCCAGGCGCATAGCCGGCCTCGGCACTGCGCTGGTACCAGGCGAAGGCGATGTCGGAATTCGGCGCCGTGCCCATGCCCTTGGCATAGCAGTAGGCGAGCTTGGCCTGGGCCTCGGCGTCGCC
Source organism: Lentisphaerota bacterium (assembly GCA_012514865.1). Taxonomy (GTDB): domain Bacteria; phylum Verrucomicrobiota; class Lentisphaeria; order Oligosphaerales; family JAFGRS01; genus JAGVUW01. Next base: position 8,455 of record JAAYZO010000489.1, read on the forward strand.
ATCCTGAGCCGCCAGGGTCAGCAGGACGAACATCTCACGCAGGTCAGACCGGACGCCCTCGCCGCGCTGGTAGCAGTCGGCCAGGCGCACCTGGGCGCGGCTGTCGCCACGCTCGGCCGCCGAGCGCAGGTAGCGCACCGCCTCGGCCGGCTGACGGGCGCCGGCCTTGCCGTTCAACAGCAGATCGGCGACCTTACGCATCGCGCCCAGATGCGACGACTCCTCGGCCAGACGACGGTAGTAGGTCAGCGCTTCGGCGTAGGCACCGCGCTCCTCGAGCATGATCGCCAGGTTCAGCTGCGCCTCGGAGACACCCAGATCGGCCGCCCGACGGTAGTAGGCCATGGCCTCCTGGGCGTCCTTGGCCACCCCGATGCCGCCGTCGAGACAGACCCCGTAGTTGAAGAGGGCCCGGGCGTTGCCCTGCTCGGCGGCCTGGCGGAACAGCGCCGCCGCCTTTTTGGGGTCCTTCTTGACCCCGGCCTGGCCGTCGTAGTAGATCTTGCCCAAGGCCAACTGCGCCCCGGAGCTGCCTTCCTTGGCGAGCTTCTCGAGACGCTCCACCGAGGGCGTCTCGACCGCCGGCGCCGTCGCCCGCGGGACGCTGCTCGGGTTCTTGACGCCATCGATCGCGGTCTCGGGGCTGGGCTCGACCGCCGGCGCCTTCCTGAACGGCCAGAGGCTGAAGCCATGCACGGGAACCGACACGGTCGCCAGGCTGACCAGGGCTACCAGGATCGGACGGATGCACCGCATGCGGCATCTCCACGACGGCGGCCGCAACGTCGGCAGGCCCCCCACGAGCGCCGACCCAGCCGCCTGGGTTGCTGGATGTGCCCGCACCTCGGGCACCTCCTAATGTACCCGCCGACCCAGCCGCCGCAAACGGCCCGGCAGGTGGCGCAGTCATGCCCCAGCCGAGTCGAGGTGGCTCGTATGAAACATGGCGTTGTGACGCACACGGTTTTGTCGCAGACTTTCAGCCTGCCATGCGTGACATACGATTTCCCAGGGCGTTGCCCTGGGCTGATGAATGATGCCCTTTCAGGGCGCCGGAACGGAGGCCGGCGGGGAGGGGCCATGGGCGATGTTCTGCTCTGCACGTCGTCGGCGCCCCCGGGCGCCGACGACGTGCGCAGGGATGCGCATGCCACCTCCCGGCCGGCTCCGGGGACGAGCCTCCGTTGGCGCCCACGCATCGCGCGACCACGGGCGCCGCCCACGGCGCCCCGGAGGGGCGGCCGGGTCGCCGCTACGGGCGAAGCGGCCAGAGGCGGTAGAGGAGCACCTGGGTGCCGATCGGGAAGGGCTCGCCGGGGGCGCTCGAGAGAGTGATCGTGCTCGTGCCCGGCGGGAGTTCCAGGGCCTCTCCGAGGGTGGCGACCGGGATCGACGGCGCCATGCTGCCGGGCCAGAAGCGCACGCCGCCGGGGCCCTCGTCGGTGAGGCCCTGTCGCGGCTGCAGGGTGACGTCGTAGGTGAGCGTCGTCGTGCCGATCGCGAGGCTCGGCTGGCGCAGCGGCGTCAGCGGCAGGAGTGCCGGGAGGGCGCGCAGGTCATCGAAGCGGACCTCGACGCTGGCCTGCGCCGGCACGCTGTTGAAGTAGAGCAGGAGGAAGGCGACCTGCTTCCAATCGAAGTCCGTGGCGTCGGCCATGGGGAAGACATGGAGTCGCCAGCCCTTGTAGGTCATGGCCGGCCGCCAATCGGCATGGCGGCCCTGGGTATCGCGGCATTGCACACGCACGATCTCGCCCTTGCCATCGCCGTGGATCCAGAGGGCCAGGGCGCGCTGGGCGCTGAGGTCGAGGGGCGGCGAGAAGCGTCGCCCGATGCCGCTCCAGGCCTCGGGGCCGCCGCTGTTCTCGGCCGTCATCACGGCGCAGGCGGCGCCGACCCTGGCGCCCTCGGTGCTGATGGCGAAGCGCTGGGTCAGGCCGCGACGTACGACGCCGTCCGGGGTGAGGACGCGGTCGGCGCCGACGACGAAGGTCTCGTAGGTGTTCTCGGCGCTGGCGAGGTAGGGAGCGCGGTCTTCGAAGGTCTCGAGGGTGACGCCGCCGGCGGCGTCGTAGTCGGCCGCGGGGGCTTCGTTGGCGCCGCGGACGACCTCGACGCCGAGGCGGCAGGGCTCCGCCTGGTCGTTGGTGATGGTCCAGACATTCTGGCGGCCGTCGAGGACATCGACGAAGCGCGGCTCCTCGTAGGCGGCCCTCCAGAGGCTCCAGCCGCCCTGGCCGTCGGGGACGAGTTTGACATCGCGCTGGGGCTCGAGCAGGCTGGCGCGCAGGGCTTCCGGGAAGACGCGCTGGCGCCGGCAGTGCTCGTAGCGTGCGACCATCTCGAGCATCTGGCGGCCCTGCGGGTGGCTGTCGAGGGCCGCCAGCGAGGTCTCGATCGAGAGCGAGGCATCGAGGCCGATGGTCTTGGCGCAGACGTACTCGATCTGGTCCGGACGCACCTCTTTAAAGAGGTAGTACCAGCCGACGTCGGGGCGGGTGAAGTTGGCGGCCATGCCGAGCATGGCAGGGAGGCGCTGGTCGAGGTAGCCCTTGAGGTCGCCGTGGCCGTCGGCCGAGGCGCTGCGGGGCACGAGATGCCAGAGGAGGTTCGTGCCGGTGCCGGTGCTGGTCTGGTAGAGGATGTCCTTGCGGAATTTCCGGTAGATCTTCAGGTGCATGGTATTGAGGTAGTACCAGCGGGCGGCGGGCTGGTCGGCCATGCCGTCGCTGGCGTCGACGTAGACCATATCGAAGTCGCAGGCATTGATGACGTCGGCGAAGCGCGTCGCGACCTCATCGGCGAGGCTGCTGTCGGGGTTGACCATGAAGAAGCCCCAGACGGCGAGCATGGCGCGGACGCGTTCGCCGGCCGGGTGGGCGGCGGCGGCCGTGCCGAGGGCGCCGCGCTGGCAGCCCTCGACGCGCCAGGGCGCGGTGGTGGAGACCTCGCCGACGCGGATGATCTCATCGCCGAGGCGGAGGAACGGCGTCGGCGACGGCCCGGTCGGCTTGGTGCGCGGCGGCAGCTCGGGCGGTGCCGACAGGACCAGCGTCGTCGCGCGCGCATCGACCGGCTCGGCCAGCGGCGCGACCTCGAGGTAGGCCAGGCGGTCGTCGGGGCGGGGGGTGACGTAGGGGTCATTCGGCGAGATCGAGGGGCCGAAGACGTGCACCCCGGCGCCGAAACCGGCCGCGTGGATCTTCGCCACGGCACGCTGGAGGCTGGGCAGGCCCTCGGGGAAGTTCCGCCGGTTGATGTCGAAGTGGCCGTGGTTGGCCAGCCAGTTGTCCTTGAGGAAGATGATGGTGCCGAAGCCGCCGATGCGGGCGACCTCGATGATGCGGTCGATGCCGGCCTCCGAGGCGTCGACCATGAAGAGGTACGAGCGCCGCACCGGCTCCGAGAAGCGCGCCCACTGGCCCTCGAGCATGGGGCACGGCAGGCCGTGCTCGCGCTCGGCCGTCATGATCGCCTCATGGAAGGCCTTCCGCGGCGCCGCCACCAGGGCCATGCCGGCGCCGACCAGGCCATGCCGCACCTCGCCGTTCACACTCAGGCGCTGCACGCTGTCGCCCTGCGCCAGCGAGCGCTGGAAGGTATTCTCGGTCGTCCCGAGGAAGCAGACGCCGGCGGTGTCGTCGTAGGTCGCGTTGAAGGCCGGCCCGACGGTCTGCCGGCGGCGCACCGGGAACTCGACGCTGAAGCTCTCGAGGTCAGCGGGGCGGGCTTCGACGACCTCGAAGAAGAGGTGCCGGCGGTGCGGTGTGACGCGGAGCACGACCTCGACCTCGGGGTCGAGGAAGGTGGCCCGCAGCCGGTCGCCGTCGCGCTCCAGGCGATGCACCGTCAGGGGCACCCCGGCGCGCGCCACCGTCAGGAAACGCCACGGTGTCTCGCCCGGGCCGAGGTCGTCCTCCAGGCCGGGGCAGCGCAGCTCGCGCAGGCTCCCGGTGGCCGAGAGCCGCAGGGCCACCTCCGCGCCCTCGACCAGCACGTCGGGCGCGTCGGGGCTGACCTCGGCCGCCGGGAGCGGCTCGATCGCGACCGTGTCGACCTCGGCCGATTGACCCGGCGGCACCGACAGCGCCAGGGCCGAGTGACGATAGCCCGCCCCCGGGGTGCGGTAGAAGCCGGTGACCAGCCGCCAGGATGGACTGGCACCGGTGACCTGCGCGACCGTGCTGCCGCCGATGCCGCGGTCGGTGAAGTACTCGTAGAAACTCAGCGTCAGCGGGCCGCCGCGGACCCAGGCGGTCACACGATACCAGCGCTCCGGCTGCAGGCCGGCGCAGATCTGGTACAGATGCGCCGGCTGCCGGCCCGTGCCGTTCAGACGCACATGGACCGCGCCGTCGTGAGAACCGTCGCGGCGGCACTCCAGCGATCCCGGGTAGGCGTTGTTCAGTTTCCACTCGCGCGGAACCTCTGGCGGTGTACCCAGTGTCCAACCCTGGTATTGCCCGGCCGGGTCAACCTGGGCTGTGACCAGGTCCTCGAAGCCGGGATTGAGCAGGAGCGGGGTCTCCTGAGCGCCGAGCAGCGCGGCGACCGACAGACCGCACCACAGGACCAGAGGCTTCATCATGATCGCTCTCCCCATTGTGGGCCTCCCTGCCGACAATCGCCGCGGCGATGCCGAGACCGCCGAGCGCACCGAGACCGGACCGCCGTCCCATCAGGCACCGGCCCGGGCCACCGAGTTACCGTACTGCATTTTCGGCGGCCCGGCGGGAACTCCTCTTCGCGCTTTTGCTCTAATGCACTATCATCTGATGCTATGATCTATCACTTGGTCTGTGTCGTGTGATGCAAGGAGAACCTACGATGCGTGCCTACCGGAGGTCGACGGGGTTGCGGGGTTCGGGTTGGCTGGGTGCGGTGACGTTGGCTGGTCTGCTGGCCTTGGCGGCGCCGATGGCGTCGGCGGCGCCGGCGGCGGACGAGGCCCTGGCGGTGGCCGAGAAGCTTCAGGACGCCTTCATCAGCGTCGTGGACAAGGCCAAGCCGGCGGTGGTGGTGATCACCAACAAGCAGGTCGCGCCGCAGCGCAGCCTGCAGCAGATGCCGCCGGAGTTCTGGCGCTTCTTCGGCGTGCCGATGGAGCCGCCGCCACAGGGTCCGGACTACGGCCAGCGCCGTGGGCAGCCGCGGCCGGAGGTGGCGGGCAAGGGCTCCGGAGTGATCATCCGTCCGGATGGCTACATCGTGACCAACTACCACGTCATCGAGGGCCACGCGGCGCTCGAGGTCCGTCTGGAGAATGGCCGTGTCTTCGACAGCGAGCGTGACCCGAAGGCGGTGCAGGTGGTCGGATTTGACAAGGACACGGACCTGGCGGTGCTTCGGGTGGGCGATGGTGCGGTGACGGACCTCCCGACGCTGCCGTTTGCGGACTCCGACTCCCTGCGTGTGGGCGCCTGGGCGATTGCCATCGGGGCGCCGTTCAACCTGGACTACTCGGTGACGGTGGGCCATGTCAGTCAGAAAGGCCGTCACGACGTCGGGGTGACGACCTTCGAGAACTTCATTCAGACGGACGCCTCGATCAACCCGGGCAACAGCGGCGGTCCGCTGCTGAACATCCGTGGCGAGGTGATCGGGATCAACGAGTTCATCGTGACCGGCGGGGGCATGAGCCGTGGCAGCATCGGCCTTGGCTTCGCGATTGCCAGCAACCTGGCGCGTCAGGTCACGGACAGCCTGATTGAGCATGGCGAGGTGATCCGGCCCTTCCTGGGGATCAGCATGCAGCCCCTGGACGAGGCGTTGGGCAAGCAGTTCGGCGTGGAGCACGGCGTCCTGGTCAGCGAGGCCGTGACGGGCGATCCGGCGGAGAAGGCCGGCATCCAGGCCGGCGACGTGATCACCCACATCGGCACCAAGCCGGTGCGCACGCCCCATGACCTGCAGTTCGCGGTGCTGGCCTACCGGCCTGGCGACACGATCGCGGTGAAGCTGGTGCGCAAGGGCAAGGCCCGCACGGTCGAGGTCGTGGCCCGCCGGCGCGGTGACAGCGACTCGATCGCGGCGGTCATCGGCGGCCGGCAGGAGATGCTCGACAAGCTCGGCCTGACGGTGGAGAGCACCCCGGATGGACTCGTCGTCGGCGATGTCGTCGGCGGCAGCCCGGCGGACCGCGCCGAGCTGCGCCGCGGTGACCGCATCCTCGAGGTCAACCAGATCGCCGTCAAGACCCCCGAGGAGGTCATCGAGGCCCTGCGCAAGACCCGCGGCACGACGGCGGTGTTCTACATCGACCGCCGCGGCAGCAAGCGCTTCGTCGGGGTCGACCTGCAGGAGAAGGCGGCGCCCTGACGCCTCGCCCTCGCCCGGCCAAGGGCCGACAGGCCCGGGCGACCCGATAGACGGGAGACCGGCGGCGCATGCCGTCGGTCTTCCGGCTGCCCCGATGGGTGCCCACCGCGGGGCGATTCGAGAGGCCGATTCTGGCACCCCTTCAGGGTGCATAGCCCGTAGATCCGTGATTCCGGGGGTCGGGCTGCGCGCGACCCCCGGCTACTATCTGGCACCCCTCCAGGGTGACCGCTGCGCGCGACCCCCAGACCGCTCTCTGCCGTGCCCCGCGCGGGGCGATGGGAAGCGCCCCGCGGGAATGCTATAGTAGTCGATTTTGGCATGGCTGGTATGCCATCGATCGCGCGGGGACCGCATGGGCGCCGGGTCTTCGGGCGTGGCGACGTCGGCGCCCGCGGCAGGAGGACGGCATCGTGGCTAAGGCGCAGAAGACGTACCATGTGGCTCTCGTTCCCGGTGACGGTACCGGCCCCGAGGTCCTGGCCGAGGGTCTGAAGGTCCTGCAGGCGGCCGCGTCGCAGTTCGGGTTTGCGCTCACCACGCAGGGCTTCGACGTCGGCGGCGAGCGCTACAAGCGCACCGGCGAAGTCCTCCCGGACAGCGTGGTCGCGGAGCTGAAGGCCTTCGACGCCATCTACCTCGGCGCCATCGGCCACCCGGATGTCAAGCCCGGCATCCTCGAGAAGGGCATCCTGCTGCGCCTGCGTTTCGAGCTGGACCAGTACATCAACCTGCGCCCGGTGCGGCTCCTGCCGGGCGTCGAGACGCCGCTGGCCAAGAAGGGCCCCGCGGACATCGACTACGCGGTGGTGCGCGAGAACTCCGGCGGTGCCTACACCGGCTGTGGCGGCATCAGCATGAAGGGCACCCCGAACGAAGTGGCCATCCAGGAGATGGTCTACACGCGTTTCCAGGTCGAGCGCTGCCTGCGCTACGCCTTCGATCTGGCGCGGCGCCGGCACTCGTCGGCGCAGCCGTGGCGGGGCCTGAAGCCGGCGGATGTGGCGGCGGGCAAGACGAGCCAACTGACCCTCTGCGGCAAGACCAACGTCCTGACCTACGTCTTCGACCTCTGGGAGCGCGCCTTCTACGAGATCGCCCGCGAGTACCCCGACGTCAAGACCGACTACTGCCACGTCGACGCCACCACCATGTGGATGGTGAAGAACCCGGAGTGGTTCGATGTGATTGTCACCGAGAACATGTTCGGCGACATCATCACCGACCTCGGCGCGATGACGCAGGGCGGCATGGGCATTGCGGCGGGCGGCAACATCAACCCGGCGGGCGTGAGCATGTTCGAGCCGATCGGCGGCAGTGCGCCGAAGTACACCGGCCTGGGCGTGATCAACCCGATGGCGGCGATCCTGGCCGGCGCCATGCTCCTCGACGAACTCGGCGAGGCCAAGGCCGCGGCGGCCGTCGAGGCGGCGGTGGCGGCGACCACGCCGAAGATGGCCTCGCAGGCCGCCGGCCGCATGGGCTACTCGACCAGCCAGGTCGGCGATCTGGTGGCGGCGGCGCTGGCCTGACGCGCGCGACCGACCCTGCCTGTGGCGATGCGTGGGCGCCACGAGCCGCGTGGCGCTCGCGCGGCCGCGCCGAGCCTCGGCGCGGCTCCCTTCCCTGGCTGGCGGGCGGGCGGCGCCGGCGGTATCGTGTCGGCAGGTCCGCGGCAGGAAAGGGATCTGCATGACAACGAGTTCTCCGGGCTGGTACGACGCGCGTCACTTCGGGGCCCGTGGCGATGGCCACAGCAAGGACACCGCCGCGCTGCAGGCGGCGCTCGACGCCTGTACCGCCGGCGGCGGCGGTGTGGTCGTCGTCCCGCCCGGGCGCTACCTGACCGGGACCCTCTGGCTGAAGAGCCACACCGAACTCCACCTCGCTCCGGGGGCCGTCCTCAGCGGCAGCCCGGACCGCGCCGACTACAACGCCGACGACGCCTTCCCGGAGAACCAGGTCTTCAGCCGCGAGAATGTCACCGGCGCCCACCTGATCATCGCCCGTGCGGCCACCGATGTGGCCATCACCGGCCAGGGGACCATCGACGGCGCCTCGAGCCAGTTCTTCGAGAGCCTGCCGCCCGAGCAGGAGACGCACACCTACCGCGCCAAGGCCTGCAACTACCCCATCCGCGACTGGCGCCCGGCCCAGATGGTCTTCTTCTGCCGCTGCCAGCGCGTGGCCGTCCGCGATGTGAGCCTCCTGAATGCACCCTACTGGACCCTCTTCTGCATCGGCTGCGAGGACGTCAGCATCCGCGGCGTGACCATCACCAACCCGCCGCAGACCCCGAACGGCGACGGCATCGACATCGACTGCTGCCGCCGCGTGACCATCAGCGACTGCCGCATCCGTTCCGGCGACGACTGCATCACCCTGCGCGGCAACCCGGGCCCCCTGCCCGAGGCGCAGCCCTGCGAGGACGTGGTCATCAGCAACTGCGTCCTGAGCACCCCCTGCAATGCCTTCCGCATCGGCGTCGGCGACGGCGAGGTCCGGCGCGCCACCCTGAGCAACCTGGTCATCACCGAGACACGCACCGCCATCGACATGGTCTGCCGCTACAGCGACCGCGCCAAGCATGGCACGCACATCCACGACATCTCCTTCAGCAATGTCGTCATCGACGCGGTGCTGCCGCTGCACCTCACCGGCGGCTGCGGGCCGGTGCGGCCGGCGGGCCTCGAGCGCATCCGGCTGGCGGGCTTCACGGTCCGCGCCACCGCCGGGATGTACATCGGCAGCACCGCAGCGGCGCCGTTGCGCGAGATTGCCCTGAGCGACTGGTCGATGCACCTCACCGGCGGCACCGACAACGAGGACTACGTCGCCGAGCCGCCGACGCCCTTCCCGCTGCACGGCGCCTCCGGCCTGCGCGGCCTGCCGGCCCTGCCCTGCGCCCTCTTTGCCGAGCACGTCCACGACCTCCAGCTCACCGACCTGCGCCTGTACTGGGACGCGCCCCTCGGCCGGGTCTGGCACGACGGCGTCCTGCTGCGCGACTGCAACGGCGTGCGGGTCGTGCAGTCGCAGTTGACGCCGCCGCGGCCCGAGGGCCAGCCCCTGCGACGGGTGCGCTGCCACCAGGTGACGGTGCTCTGAGGCGCGGCGGCCGACCGGCCGCGTGGTCACCGGCCGCGTGGTCACCGGCGCGGGCAAGTAGGTCCGCGGCGTCGTCCGTGGACCTCCCGGGGCGCCGGGAACGGCGCCCCGGGGAACGCCACTCGGCTCGTGGTGCCCACCTCCGCCCCGCCGGCGCGCCGCGCGAGTAGATTATGCGCGTGGCACCTGTGCTTCGCGATGGATCCAGGTCAGGAGAACTCAGCGATGCGACGCATCTTTTCGGTGGTCCTGCTCACGGCCCTCGTCACTGTCGTCCGGGCGGCAGCGGCGGCCAGCCCGGCCAACCCGTCCTTTGAGGAGGGCACCGCGGCCGGGGTGCCGTCGGCCTGGATGCCCTCGGGGGCGGCCTGCACCTGGGAGCGCGGCGGGGCGCATGACGGCGAGCGCGCGGCGGTCGTGCGCGGCAGCGGCGACGACATCACCTACTGGCGCTCGGGTGCCCTGGCCTTCGCGCCCGGCGGGCTGTACCGCCTGAGCTTCTGGGCCCGCAGCCTCGACGCCGCCGGCGGCGGCACCGCGGTCACCGGGCCGGTCTTCTGCAACCGCGACATCGGCTGCCCGCCGATGGCCTGGACGCGCTACTCGGCGGTCTTCGCGGCCCTGTCGGAGCTGACGCCGGAGCAGTCCTGGCTGCGCTTCGGCCAGTGGCATGTCGCCGGCCGCATTGCCTTCGACGCGATTGCGGTGGAGCCGGTGCAGGCGGTGCATCTGCCGGTGGCCGACATGGTCCTGGGCGAGGGCGAGGGTGTCGACGGCAACACCTACGAGTTCGTGGCGCCCCTCGGCGGCGCCGGGCTGAACGCCAGCCGGCCCCTGTCGGCGGCGCGCTGCCACTTCAACTCCAACCGCTGGGTCTTCGGCGCCGACAGCGAGGTGATCTACGAGCACCGCCTCGGCGGCCGCCGGCAGCTCGCCGCCAGCGGCACGATCACCGTCGGCCACCACGTCGGCGGCGAACTCCGTGTCGAGATCAGCCGCGACGGCCGCGACTGGACCCCCGCCGGGAGTCTGGACGCGGCCGGGTCGCTGGCCTTCGAGGTCCCGGCGGCGCTCCTGCCGGCCGAGGCGGTCATGGTGCGCCTGCGGGCCGTCGCCAAGGCCCGCGTCGGCGCCGCCGATTCCGACCCGGGGTCGTTCCAGGTGCATGCCTACCGCTACCAGGCCGAGCTTGACGGACCGCCGGCGCATGGCCTTGGACAGACCCGGTACCTCCTCACCCGAGGCCCGGCCGAGGGCTTCCAGGTCGAGGTCGTCACCCTGGGCTCGGCCCGGCCCGGCGGCGTCAACGCGGTCACCCTGCGCGTCCGCAACACCACCGGCAACGCCGTCACCCTCGCGCCGACGACGACCCTGACGGCCGCCGGCCGCGAGCCGGTCACGACCACGACGCCGGCGCTGTCCCTGCCGCCGGGCGAGACCCTGGTGACCTGCCCGTACACGCTGACGCAGTCCGGCGATGCCGAGCTGGCCGTGCAGCTCCCGGCGCCGCTCGCCTGGTCGGCCGAGGCGGCGCTGGCGGTGCCGGTCTTCTACGACTGCGGCTACGGCGCCATGCTCCCGGGGAGCAGCACCGACGTGGCCCTGTGGAGTGCCTCCAGCGGCTGGAAGGTCCCGCGTCAGCGCGCCCTGCCGACGGCGCAGGCCGCGGCCCTGGCCCTGAGCGCGGCCGGCAACGAGGCCGAGGCCATTCAGCTCGTCCTGCGGCCGACGCGGCCCCTGGCCGGCCTGACGGTCACGCCCGGGGCCCTGCGCGGCCCGGCCGGCGCAGTCCTGCCGGCCGCGGCGGTGACGGTCCTGCGCGTCGGCTATGTCCCGGTGACGCAGAAGACCGACGCCACGGGCGTCGTGGACGACTGGCCGGATCCCCTGCCGCCGCTGGCCGGGCCGATCGACCTCGAGGCCGATGCCAACCAGCCTCTCTGGGTGCGCGTCAAGGTCCCCGCCGGCACGCCGGCGGGGGTCTACCATGGCGTCGTGGCCCTGGCCGCGTCGGGCGGCTACCACGCCGAGGTGCCGCTGCAGCTCGAGGTGCATGGCTTCGACCTGCCGCGGCGCCTGACCTGCGAGACGGCCTTCGGCTTCGACCCCGGCGCTGTCTGGCGCTACCACGGCCTGACCGACCCGGCCCAGCGCCGCCAGGTCCTGGAGCGCTACTGGCAGTCGTTCAGCGACCACCACATCTCGCCGTACAACCCGGCGCCGCTGGATCCGTTTGTGGTGACCTGGCCGAAGGCCGGGCCGTGGCTGGGCGGCCGCCGCGACGACGAGGTCCGCGCCAGCGGCCAGAGCAGCCTGCACCTCAGCGACACCAGCACCACCAGCACCGTCTCGGCGCGCTACGGCGACGCCATAGCGCTATCGCCGCGCGGCCTGCGCCTGCGCTGCCGGTACCGCACCGAGGCCCCCGGTCATACCTTCGTCATTACCCTGAATCACCACCGCGACGGCCAGTGGCTGAGCGGCCGCAACCTCGACCTGGTGATCACCGGGGATGGCTCCTGGCAGAGCTTCGAGCGGGTCATCACCGCCTTCCCCGAGGGCGCGGACAGCCTCCGTCTGACCCTGTGGGCGACGCGCTGGAGCACGGCCGGCGAGGCCACGGGCGGCGTCTGGTTCGACGATGTGAGCCTGGTCGACCTCGCCGATGACCGCGAGCGGCTGCGCGGCGGCGACTTCGAGCCGGTGGCGGCGGCCGAGTGGCGGCCGACCTTCGATTGGACGGCCTGGGACGCGGCCATGCAGCGCGCCATCGACGAGTTCGGCTTCAGTACCTTCCGGCTGCCGGTCCAGGGCCTCGGCAGCGGCACCTTCCATGCCCGCAACGAGCCGAACCTCCTCGGCTTCGGCGAGGACACGCCCGAGTACCAGGCGGCCATGCCGGCCTACCTCGGCGCCCTGGAGAGCCACCTGCGCGAGAAGGGCTGGCTCGACGAGGCCTTCGTCTATTGGTTCGACGAGCCGGATACGAAGGACTACGCGTTCGTCATGAACGGCTTCCGCAAGCTCAGGGAGTGGGCGCCGGGACTGCGGCGGATGCTGACCGAGCAGGTCGAAGAGGGCCTCATCGGCGGGCCGAACCTGTGGTGCCCGCTGACCCCGCAGGTCCATCCCGAGGTGGTGGCGGCACGGCGGGCCGCGGGCGAGCGCTTCTGGTGGTACGTGTGCACCGGCCCGAAGGCGCCGTACGCGACGCTGTTCATCGACCACCCGGGGACGGAACTCCGCGTCTGGCTGTGGCAGACCTGGTCACACGGTGTCGAGGGCATTCTGGTCTGGCAGACCAACTACTGGACGAGCGGCGCGGCCTACCCGGAGCCCGACCGTCCGCAGAATCCCTACCGCGACCCGATGGGCTGGGTCAGCGGCTACAGCACCCCGGCCGGGTCGCGCCGGCCCTGGGGCAACGGCGATGGGCGTTTCATCTACCCGCCCGAGGCCGCCGCCGATGGCCGGCCCGCCGCGCCGGTGCTGGAGGGACCCGTCGACAGCGTCCGCTGGGAGATGCTCCGCGACGGCCTCGAGGACTACGAGTACTTCGCCATCCTGCGACGACTCCTCGAGGAGCGCGGCGAGCGCCTCGAGCCCGAGACGCGCCGGCGGGCACAGGCGCTCCTGGAGGTGCCCCGTGAGGTCAGCGAGAGCATGACCCGCTTCACCCTCGACCCGGCGCCCCTGGAGGCCCACCGGCGCCTCCTCGGACAGGCCATCACCGACCTGCAGCGGCGCTGAACCGGCCGCCGCAGCACCGCCATCAGGACGACCGCTATGACCACCGTAGCCAGGCCGACCGCAGACCGCGGCGGCATTGACATCGTCGACCGCCGAAGCGGCCGACGCGTGACCGAGGTCGTCCTCGGCGACCGCTGGATGCGCCTGGCCTACGCCGCGCCGCTGCGGCCGCTGACCCGCATGACGCTCTTCCGCTGGGCCTTCTGCAGCCGCCTCATGGGGTGGTATGCGGACCGGCCACGGTCGCGCCGCGGCATCCGGCGCACCATCGCGGCCCTCGGCATCGACACCGCCGAGTTCCGCGATCCGGTCGAGAGCTTCTCGACCTTCAACGAGTTCTTCTACCGGCACCTGCGCCCCGAGGCGCGGCCGTTCGACCCGTCACCGGACGCCCTCCTCTCGCCGGCCGACTGCCGGCTCCTGGTCATGCCGGAACTCACCGGCGAGACCTGCGTGCCGGTCAAGGGCCGCGCCTTCACCGTGCCTGCCCTCCTCGGGCCCGGCCACACCGACCTCGCGGAGCGCTTCCGCGGCGGCGCCCTGGCAGTGTGCCGCCTCTGCCCGGCCGACTACCACCGCTACCACTACCCGGCCGGCGGCACCGAGACGCAGCACTGGGCCGTGCCCGGCCGGTTCGACTCCGTCAATCCCATGGCCCTGGCCCTCGGCCTGGAGGTCTTCACCCACAACCGCCGCCAGATCAGCCTCCTCGACCTCGACGTCTTCGGGACCTGCGCTTTCGTCGAAGTCGGCGCCTTCGGCGTCGCCGGCATCGTCCAGACACACGCGCGCGGTCCCTTCGCACGGATGGCCGAGAAGGGGTACTTCACGTTCGGGGGGTCGACCCTGGTGCTGGTCTTCACGCCGGGGAGCGTGGCGTTTGCGGACGACCTGGTAGACAACAGCCGGGCGGGCCTGGAGACCCTGGTGCGCTGCGGCGAGACGATCGGACGGCGACCGGCCTGATCCGGCGGCGGACGGCCGGTGTTGTTAAAGGATAACGCCCCGGCAGGTGGGAAGAGAGGAGAGAGGAGAGGAGGAGGGAGGAGCCTGCCGGGGCATTAACTTTTCAAAGACCGCTGGGCTTTTCTGTATCGCCTTCCGGGGTGTCAGCCCGGTTCCTTTTACACCGAATGAGACCACCCCGAGGGTGTTCGGTTCCGCGCGGCAGTGTCTTTTTTGCAGAAGCCCGCCGGGGGCTGTGGACAGCGTGAACAGAGTGGACGGGTGTGGACAGCGTGGACCCCGGGAGGGCCCGGCGGATGCCGAGCCGACGCTCGGCGCTCCCGGCAGACGACGGGCGTGGTGCGCCGGTTGGGGCCATGCGGAACACTGCGCGCCATGCCTGCTGGAGATGCTATGCTGGACTGTCAAGGGAACCCGCGTTAGCCTGAAGTTCTGTCGCGGAACATCAGTC